>JBDHSE010000422.1:0-2811 GCA_039807955.1 Ideonella sp.
CCGGCCTGCGAGAAGTGGAGCTTCGAGAGCACGTCCATGCCGAGCAGCGGCGCCGCCAGTTCGGGCAGCACCGCGACACGCAGCCGCTCGATGCGGATGCCGCCGTCGAGATCGATGTCGGCCCGCGCCAGCGTGCCGCGCACCGTGCCGCCGGCGGTCGACGACGTGATGCGGCCCTCGCTGCGCAGCCCGGCGCGCTCGGCAAGCGCGAGCGGCAGCGCGGTCGAGGTCGCGCCGGTGTCGACGAGGAAGTCGACTTCGATGCCGTCGATGCGCCCCGGCCAGTGGTAATGGCCGTCAGGACCGCGCCGGATCTCGATCGTGCCGGCGGCGGTCGCCGTGAAACGCGTGCGCTCGGCGCGCTGCTGCCAGAACTGCACGGCGAGGAACAGCGCGACGCCGAGCAGGCCCCAGACGGTGACGATCTTGAGCGCCGGCGGAAAGTCCTTCACGCGCCGGGCCTCGCTTTGCGCCGCGTCATGCGGCGGCGTCCGATTCGCGCCGGCCCGGCGTCAACCACTGCGCGAGCGCGCTGTACAGCCGCGCCGCCTGCAACGGCTTGGCGAGGTGATCGGACATGCCGGCGTCGATGCAGCGCTGGCGCTCGCTCTCGAAGGCGTCGGCGGTAAGGGCGAGGATCGGCGTGTCTCGGCAGGCGGCCAGGCGGCGGATGCGGCGCGCCGCCTCGATGCCGTCGAGCAGCGGCATGTGCACGTCCATCAGGATCAGGTCGTAGCGGTTGCGCTCGGCCATCTCGACCGCCTGCACGCCATCCATCGCCTCGTCGACGACGATGCCGACCGCTTCGAGCTGGGCGCGCGCGACGATCCGGTTGACCTCGTTGTCGTCGACGACGAGCAGCCGCGCCCCGGCGAGCCGGCCGCGCAGCAGCGATTCGGCGTGCACCGCGCCGAAGTCGGCGGCCGGCGCGCGGGCCGGCGCGAGGCTCGCCAGCGCCGGGGGCAGGCGGGCGGTGAACCAGAACAGACTGCCGACGCCCGGCGTGCTTTGCAGGCCGACCTCGCCGCCCATCGCCCGCGCGAGGTGGCGGTTGATCGCGAGCCCGAGCCCGCTTCCCGAGCGTGTGCGCGTCAGCGCACCCTCGGCCTGGACGAACGAATCGAAGATCCGCGGCTGGTCGGCCTGCGCGATGCCGATGCCGGTGTCCTCGACCTCGAAGCGAAACATGTCGTCGCCCAACGCCCGGCCGCGCAGCACGACGCTGCCGGCGGGCGTGAACTTGACGGCGTTCGCCGCGAAGTTGAGCAGCACCTGCACGAGCCGCGTCGCATCGCCCAACACCGGGCGGCTCGCCTCGGCATCTAGCTCGGCGCGCAGTTGCAGGCCCTTGCGCAGCGCCTCGTCGTGCAGCATCGACAGCACCCGCTCGAAGACGTCGTCGATGCGCATCTCGCTCGTCGCGAGGACGAGCTTGCCGCTCTCGATCTTGGAAACGTCGAGCACGTTGTTGATCAGCGTGAGCAGGTGATCCGACGCCTTGGAGACGAGGCCGAGCCGCTCCTTCGCCAGCGCATCGGTCGATTCGCGGCGCACGATCTCGGTCAGGCCGACGATGGCGTGGATCGGCGTGCGGATCTCGTGGCTCATGTTGGCGAGGAACGCGCCCTTGGAGCGGCTCGCCCGTTCGGCGGCGTCCTTCGCGTCCGACAGTTCGCGCGTGCGCTCGGCGACCTTGCGCTCGAGCTCGTCGTTCGCGCGCTCGAGGTCGTCGCGCAGGCCTTTCTCCTGCGCGAGTCCGAGGCTCAGCTCGCGCACCACGTGGTAGAAGAGCAGCCCGCCGAGGGCGAGCGCGATCGCGGCCGAGCCGAAGTGCACGAGCGGATGGCTGACCGCCGGCGGCGGCAGCAGCCCGGTCTCGCCGAGCGCGAAGAGCGCGGCGAGCACCGCGAGCGACAACAGCGTCACCGCGATCATGTGGCGCAGGCCGAGCAGCCAGCCGGCGAAGGCGACGAGCGTGAGGTAGCCGTTGGCCGCCGGCGAGCGGTAGCCGCCGGTCGCGTAGGCGATGAAGCTGATGCCGACGAACGAGGTCCAGACCAGCACCTGCGCCGCCGGCCCGATGCGACCGGCGCTGCACAGCGACCAGGCGACGACGCAGCCGAGCAGGAGCGCCGCGTCGCCCGCCAGGCGGTGCCGCTCGGTCGCGCCGGCGAGCTGATAGACGATGATCGCGACGACCGCGAACGCGCCCAGCCCGATCGAGGTCCAGCGGATCAGGCGCGAGCGGCGGACGTCGCCGAACGCGAGTGCTTCGACCGCCAGGGGCTGCTGCATCGATGTCGTCCCGGGTGACCCGCGCTGCGCGCGACGCCTTCAGGCGAGCGGCGCGACGCGCTGCTCGATCGCACCGAACACGCTCGCGCCGTCGTCGCCCTTCATCTCGATGCGGATCGTGTCGCCGAACTGCATGAAGCCGGTCTTCGGCGCGCCCGATTCGATCGTCTCGATCGCGCGCTTCTCGGCGATGCACGAATAGCCGCGGCTCCAGTCCTTGTTGCTGACCGTGCCGCCGCCGACGATGCTGCCGGCGCCCACGTTGCGCGTCTTCGCGAGGTGGGCGATGAGCTGGCCGAAGTGAAACGTCATCTCGTCGCCGGCGGCGCACAGGCCGACGCGCTTGCCGTTCCATACCGATTCGACGTTCAGGTGTACGCGCCCGCCGCGCCAGGCGCTGCCCAGTTCGTCGGGCGTGACGGCGACCGGGCCGAACGCCGTCGCCGGCTTGCCCTGCACGAAGCCGAAGCCCTTCGCCAGCTCGGCCGGGATCAGGTTGCGCAGGCTCCAGTCGTT
>JBDHSE010000023.1:0-17992 GCA_039807955.1 Ideonella sp.
CAGGAACTGCGCGAGAAGGGCACGGCGTTCGTCGTCGTCTCGCACTACCTGCAGATGATCGAGTCGCTCGCGCCCGACGCCGTGCTGCGCCTGCACGAGGGCTGCATCGCCGAGACCGGCGGCCTCTCGCTCGCGCACGACATCGCGCGCACCGGCTTCGCGCGCGCCGGCGAACCGGCGGTGGCCTGAATGGGCGCCGCGACGATGACCGCGAGGGCATGACGACGATGGACAGCGCACGCGCCGACGCACTCTTCGCCCGCGAACGGCTCGCGCGGCTGGGCTGGATACCGCGCAACGCGGAGGACTTCCGCCACCTGCCACCGCCCGCCGCCGAGGTCTGGCTGGGCGACGCCGA
Source organism: Ideonella sp. (assembly GCA_039807955.1). Lineage (GTDB taxonomy): Bacteria > Pseudomonadota > Gammaproteobacteria > Burkholderiales > Burkholderiaceae_C > CAIKUF01. Next base: position 359 of record JBDHSE010000023.1, read on the forward strand.
TGCCGATTGCGACGAGGGTTGCGACGCCTCGCCGCTCGCCGGGGCCGGCTGGACGCTGCATCCGATCGGCCACATGCCGCCGGGGCGCGTCGAGGCGCGCTGGCTCGACGCCTCCGACCCCGAGCAACGCGCCGAGTTGTTCGCCGGCCTCGCGCCGCGCAACGACAGCGTCGACGCCGAGGATGCGGCGCCGTTTGCCTGGGCGCACCGCGCGCTGTGCCGCCAGGGGCTGCGCGTCCACATCGGCGGCGAGCCGGGAACGGTGCGCCATCGCGAGACGGTCTGGCTGCAGTTGCGCCGCCAGCCGCGCGGAGCGGTCGAGGCGCCGCTGCTCGTGATCGAGGTCGCGGCCGGCGTGCAGTGCGTGCTCGTCGAGTCGCACGAACGCATCACGGCGGGCGACGCCCACGGCGCGGCGTGCGAGCGCGCGCTGGTGCAGAACATGCAGGTCCACGTCCGGCTCGAGCCGGGCGCGACGCTGCAGCACATGCGCGTCGTCGCCCCCGGTGCCGACGATCGTATCGCACACCACATCGACGCCCGCCTCGCGGCCGGCGCGCGCTACGAGCAGGCGATGATCGCCTCCGGCAGCAGCTACCACCTGCAGCGCACGATCGTCGACCTGCAGGGCGCGAAGGCCGAGTCGCGCAACGCCGCGGTGCTGTTCGCCGCCAATTCGGCGCTCGAGCAGCAGGTGCGCGTGACGCACGCCGGCGAGTCGTCGCAAAGCAGCGTCGAGGCGCTCGCGCTGGCCGATGCCGGCGCACGCATCGTCGTCAACGCCTACAGCCAGATCGCGCCCGGTGCCGACGAAGCGGCGCTGCGCCAGAAGCTGGTCGGCATCCCGACCGGCGGCCAGCCGAAGATCGTGCTGCGCCCGCACCTCGAGATCCATCACGACAAGGTCCAGGCCGCGCACGGCGCGACCTGGGGCGCGATGCCCGAGGACGCGATCTTCTACGCCTGCCAGCGCGGCATCGACGAGCGCGACGCGCGGGCGATGATCGTGCACGGCATGGCGCACGCCGTCCTCGCGCGCGGCCTCGACGACCCGGAGTTGCTCGAGTCGCTCGGCGTCGAGAAGCTGCTCGAGCGCGCGGTCGCCGACCATCTGGCGGCTTCGGCGCGCAAGGCTGCTCCCAAGCGGGTCGAGGAGGCTTCCCATGGGTGAACGTCTGGAGCTTGCCGCTCTCGCCGACAGCTTCCCGGTCCTCGCACAGAGCGTCAACGGCGCGCCGCTCGCCTATCTCGACAACGCGGCGACGACGCAGGTGCCGCTCGCCGTGATGAACGCGATGCGCGAGTTCGAAACGCGCGACCGCGCCAACATCCACCGCGGCGTCCACACGCTGAGCCAGCGCGCGACGGACGACTTCGAGGCGGCGCGCGAACGCATGAAGCGCTACATCGGCGCCGGCGCGCAGCACGAACTCGTCTTCACGTCGGGCACGACCGAGGCGCTGAACACGATCGCGCAGGGCCTGTCGCTCGCCGGCCACGACGCGCCGGTGCTGAAGGCGGGCGACGAGATCATCGCAAGTGGCCTCGAGCACCACGCCAACCTCGTGCCGTGGCAACTCGCCGCCAGGCGCAGCGGCGCGACGCTGCGCTTCCTGATGCCCGATGTCGAGGGCCGGCTGCACGTCGAAGACCTCGAGCGGCTGCTCGGCGCGCGCGCGCGCGTCTTCGCCGTCACCGCGTGCGCCAACGCGACCGGCGAGCGCCCGCCGTTCGAGGCGATGCTCGCGCTCGCCAAGCAGGCCGGCGCGCTGACGGTGCTCGACGCCGCGCAGGCGGTGAGCCACGAGGTGCCCGACCTCTCGGCGCTCGAATGCGACTTCATGGCCTTCTCCGGCCACAAGATGTACGGCCCGATGGGCACCGGCGCGCTCGCCGGCAAGCGTGCCGCGCTGGAGCAACTCGTGCCGCTGCGCCTCGGCGGCGATATGGTCGAGTGGGTGACGCTCGAGCGGGCCCAGTTCGCCGGCCTGCCGGCGCGCCTCGAAGGCGGCACGCCCAACGTCGGCGGCGCGGTCGGCATGGCGGCGGCGGCAAGCTTCATCGACGGCCTCGGCCGCGCCGCGGTCGACGCGCACGTGACGACGCTGCGCGCGCACGCGGTGAAGAGCCTCGCCGCGCTCGACGGCGTGACGGTGCTCGCGCCGCATGCCGAGCAGTCGGCGATCGTCTCGTTCGTCACCGGCGACGTCCATCCGCACGACCTCGGCACCCTGCTCGACGAGCAGGGCATCGCGGTGCGCACCGGGCACCACTGCGCGCAGCCGCTGCTCGACCACCTCGGCCTCGGGCCGACGACGCGGGCGTCGTTCGCCGTCTACAACACGCACGATGACGTCGAACGGCTCGCCGCCGGCGTCGCGCGCGCGCTCGAGGTGTTGCGATGAGCCCCGGCCGCCCGAAGGCGGGCTCGCTCCCCCTCGGGGGGGCCGTTGCGAAGCACGATGGGGGGCTGCAATGAGCGCAGCGCGTCCCCCGGTGATGGCGGCCGAGAACGACCTCTACCAGGAGGTCGTCGTCGAGCACAAGCGCGCGCCGCGCAACTTCGGCAACCTGCCGGCGCCGACGCACAAGGCGCGCGGCCACAACCCGGCGTGCGGTGACACGCTCGAGGTCGAGCTGAACGTGGACGGCGGCAAGCTCGCCGACATCCGCTTCAACGGCCACGGCTGCGCGATCTGCATCGCGTCGGCGTCGATGATGACGGAGGCGGTGCGCGGCGCCGATGCCGCCGCCGCGGCGGACATGCAGCAGCGCTTTCGCGCCGTGCTGACCGGCCAGCTCGACCCCGAGGAGGCGCATCTGGGCAAGCTCGTGAGCCTGGCCGGCGTGCGCCGCTACCCGAGCCGCATCAAGTGTGCGATGCTCGGCTGGCATGCGCTGATGCATGCATTGAACGACGCGCCCGACAGCGGCGCCGTCAGCACCGAGACCGAGGCATCATGAGATCATGGCGTGAACCCGTCGTCGTCAACCGGCTGGTGAAGGTCGAGCGCGTGCCCGACGGCACGCCGATGGAACTGCCCGCGGGCACCAAGGCCGAGATCACGCAGGCGCTCGGCAGCAACTTCACGCTGCACGTCGAGGGCCAGCTCGTGCGGCTCGCCGGGCGCGACGCCGACGCCATCGGCAAGCCGGTACCGGTCGCGATCGAGGCCCAGGCCGACGTCAAGCAGGACGACGTGAGGGGCCTGGTGTGGGAGACGCTCAAGACCTGCTACGACCCGGAGATCCCGGTCAACATCGTCGAGCTCGGGCTGATCTACGTCTGCGACGTGATCCCGGTCGATGACGAGCAGGTCAAGGTCTCGATCAAGATGACGCTCACCGCGCCCGGTTGCGGCATGGGCGAGGCGATCGCCAACGAGGTCGCCGAGAAGGTGCTCGCGCTGCCGCGCGTCGCCGAATGCAGCGTCGACATGGTGTTCGACCCGCCGTGGACGCGCTATCACATGTCGGAAGCCGCGCGGCTGCAACTCGGCATGTGACCCGGCGCGCCGCCGCCCGGCGGCGCGGCCTTACCTATTTCAGCCGGCGCAGGAGCCGCCCGAGCAGCACGAACTGCTGTTGCCTGCCGCTTCCTTCGTCGCGGTGCGCTTGATGTTCACGCGCCAAGTCTGCGGGCCCGACTCGACGTAGCTCCAGTCGAACTGGCCCGCCTTGCGGTCGTCGAACTGGTAGCGCAGCGGCCGCGGGTCGTGGTCGTTGACGATCTGCAGCGCCTGGCCGACGGCAAGGCCGTCGAAGGTCGAGAAGATGTGCGCGTGCCGCTCGTGCGGCGGGATCTGCTGGACGTGGATGGTCGTGGCGATGGTGGTGGACATGGTTCGGCCTTTCTGCAGGCAGGTTGAGGGAAGGGGAGGCGTCCGAAGGGGCGCGATGAAGGCAGGCTGGATCGAATGCGGCGGAAGGGCTGTCGCGCTGGCTTCAACCGTCCTTGCCGTCGAACCGCGTGCGCATCAGCCACGGCGTGTAGACGACGAGGTAGAGCAGGAACGCGACGCTCCATGCGATCGCCGCGACCCACAGCGACGCGACGAGCCATTGCGGCGCGACCGCCGGCAGCAGCACGCGCACGACGGCAGCAGCCATCACGAGGCTGTAGGCGCTGACCTCGACGCCCGAGACCTTCAGCGGCCGGCCGACGTGGCCGCGCGCGGTGCGCGTGATCATGCCGATGATGAGCCCGCCGGTCGCGCCGACCGCGAACGCGTGCACGCCGATCGACTCGGCGAGCCAGCCGAACTGCGCGAGCGCGAGCAGCACGAAGCCGATCGGCAGCCAGAAGTACGCGGCGTGCAGGATCCACAGGATCGGCCGCCCGCGCGTGACCCACGGCTGCCAGCTCCACTGGCGCAGCAGGTGGCCGGCGGCGGCGAGCAGGAGGACGAGCGCCGTGATCGGCCCAGCCGGCGCAAAGACCCACAGCACGAGGCCGATCGCGCTCGCCGCGAGCGTTGCCTTGATGATCCAGGGCTTCTCGTCGAGCTTCAGGCCGGGCGTCGCGCTCATCGTGAAGAACGGGATGACGCGGCCGGCCATCATGCATTCGATCATCACGATCAGGCCGAGCGCCGCGAACAGCACCCGCATCGGCGGCACGCCGACAATGCCGAGCACGGCGAGGTGAAAGCCGAGGTTCGCGAGCGCGAGCAGCGACAGCATCGCGGCAAACGGCAGGTTGCGCTTGCTGCCGGCGCGCGTCAGCACCTCGAACATGACGACGGCGACGATCGGCAGCAGCAGCGCGTCGAGCACGGCGTAGACCGCGTATGGCGCCGCCAGCGCCGCGATCCGCGCCGCGAGCCACAGGCCGGCGAGCAGGCCGAGGAACGCGCCGCGCGGCGTCGCCAGGCCCGTCCACGCCTTTCCCGCCGTCATCAGGAAGCCCATGATGACGGCGGCGGCGAAGCCGAACAGCATCTCGTGCGCGTGCCACAAGAGCGGCTCGATCTTCGCATCGAGCGTCAGATAGCCGAAGAACATCGCGAGCCACAGCGGTATCGAGAGGCAGGCGAAGGCCGCCGCGCCGACGTAGAACGGCCGAAACGCCAGCCGCAGGAACGGCAGGCCGTGCGGCTGGGCCGCCTGCGCGGCAGCGGGTGGTGATGCGGGGGCGGCCGGCGGGGCGATCGGCACGGCGGGTTGTTCTTGGCTCATGGGGTCTATGACGCCGTGGCGCACCACGGACACATTCTCACACGCCGCAAATTATAAGATGTAGAATGCGCGCATGTTAAAGGGCTGCCGTCATTAAAACAACACTCGTTGTACCGCGATCGGGGCACTCATGCGACTCACCGACTACACCGACTACACCTTGCGCGTGTTGATGTACTGCGCAGCGAATCCGGACCGGCTGGTGACGATCGCCGAGCTGGCCGAGCACCACCGCCTGTCGAAGAACCATCTGATGAAGATCGTCAACGATCTGGCGCGCCAGGGCGTGATCGAGACAACGCGCGGGCGCGGCGGCGGCATGCGGCTCGTGAAGGACCCGACGCAGGTCGTCGTCGGCGAGATCGTGCGCAAGACCGAGACCGATTTCAAGATCGTCGAGTGCTTCGACGAGGGGACGAACGCCTGCCTGCTGTCGCCGACCTGCCGCCTGAAGCGCGTCTTCGACAGCGCGATGCAGGCCTACTTCAAGGTGCTCGACGGCGTCACGCTCGCCGAGATCTCCGACCCGACGCCGGCGCGCCCGCCGGTGTCGCGCCTCGTGCCGGTGCGCGGCTCGAAACCGGCGCCGGCCCGCGTGCCGCCCGCGCGCCGCGCGGACGCGGTCAAGGCATCCGCCTGACCGCGGCCGCAGGCGCCAAGCGACAGGATGCCACGATGAAAATCAGCCTGCCCGGCGAGTCGGCCGCCGGCGCGAGCTTCGAGGTGCCGCTCGAGATGCTCTCGGCCTGCCATGGCCGCGTCCAGACGCAATGCGCGACGCTGCGCCGCCTCGTGCCGCATCTCGCCGCGCACGGCGCCGACGACGCCGCGCGCAGCGCGGCGAGCGCCGTGCTGCGCTACTTCGACACCGCGGCGAAGGATCACCACGCCGACGAGGAGACCGACCTCTTCCCAGCGCTGATCGAATCGATGGCGGGTTCCAACGCGGTCTGCCTGCGCGACATCATCGGCGCGCTGACGGCCGACCATCGCGCGCTCGAAGCGCAGTGGCGCCATGTCCGCAGCAAGCTGCAGGCGATCGCCGCCGGCGAGGCCGCGCTGCTGGCCGCCGACGACATCGAGCCGATGATCACGCTCTACGAGCGCCACATCGAGCGCGAGGAGAAGGAACTGCTGCCGATGGCGGCGCGGCTCTTGAGCGACGATGCACTCGCCCAGCTCGGCCGCGCGATGCGCGAGCGGCGCGGCATCGCACCGGTCGGCTGAAGCGCGGTCTCTTGCGCGGCGCGTCCGCGGCCGCGTCAAAGCCCGAGATACGCTTCCTTCACCCGCGGGTCGTCGAGCAGCTCGGCGCCGCTGCCGTCGAGCACGATGCGGCCGTTCTCGAGGACGCAGGCACGGTCGGCGATGCGCAGCGACGCGGCGACGTTTTGCTCGACGAGCAGGATCGTCAGGCCCTGCGCATGCAGTTCGCGAACGACGCCGAAGACCTCGCCGACGAGGGCCGGCGACAGCCCGAGCGACGGCTCGTCGAACATGATCATGCGCGGCGCGCCCATCAGGCAACGGCCGATCGCGAGCATCTGCTGCTCGCCGCCCGACAGCGTGCCGGCGGCCTGCGCCGCGCGCTCCTTCAGCCGCGGGAACATCGCGAACACGCGGTCGAGCGCCGCCGCCGCATGCGCGCGGGCGCGCGGCAGCATCGCGCCGACCTGCAGGTTCTCGAGGACGCTCAGCGACGGGAACACCTGCCGCCCTTCGGCGACCTGGCCGACGCCGAGGTTGCAGACGTGGTGACTGTCCTGGCCGCCGATCTCGCGGCCGTCGAAGCGGATCGTCCCGCTGCGCGGCTTCAGGATGCCGGCGACGGTGCGGATCAGCGAGGTCTTGCCGGCGCCGTTGGCGCCGACGAGGGCGACGATCTGCCCGTCGCCGACCGTGAGGCTCACGCCGTCGAGCGCCTGCGCATCGCCGTAGAACACCGACAGGTCGCGGATCTCGAGCATGTCAATGGCGCCCGGTCGCACCAACCCGCAGACGCTGCGCGCGGGCGGCGCGTGTCGGCGACATCGCAGCCGCGCGCTTGACCCTCACCCCGACCCTCTCCCGCGTGCGGGAGAGGGAGCAAGCCAACGCGCTCCCAACTCGGGGAAACGGTTGGCAGCAAGCCAACTCCCCTCGGGGAGAGGGCTGGCAGCAAGCGAACTCTCCTCGGGGAGAGGGCTTCGAGCAAGCGAACTCCCTCTCCCCTCGGGGAGAGGGCTGGGGTGAGGGGCGTTGCCGCACGGGCTTGCGCCGAATGAACTGTTCGATCTGCAGTTTCATCTCAATGCACGGCCTCGGTGCCGAGGTAGCTCTCGAGCACCCGCGCATCGGACGTGACCTCCTTGGGCGTGCCCGACGCGATGATCTCGCCGTGGTGCAGCACGTAGACGCGCTGCGCGAGCGCCATCACGGCGCGCATCACGTGCTCGATGAGCAGGATCGTCACGCCCTGCTCGGCGGCGAGGCGCTTGAACGCGGCGACCATCTGGTCGGTCTCGGTCGGCCGCAGGCCGGCCATCACCTCGTCGAGCAGCAGCAGCGTCGGCTCGGTCGCGAGCGCGCGCGCGACCTCGAGGCGCTTGCGGTCGGGCAGCGTCAGCGACGACGCCGGGCGGTCGCGCTGCGGCCACATCTCGAGCGCGCGCAACGCCTGTTCGGCGCGCTTGCGGGCGACATGCCTTGCGCCGGTGCCGCGAAAGCCGCCGACCATCGCGTTTTCGAGCACCGACATGTCGGCAAACGGCTTGACGATCTGGAACGTGCGGCCGATCCCGGCGCCGCACACGCGGTCGGCGCGCCAGCCGCCGATCTCGGTGCCGAGAAAGCGGATCGTGCCGGTATCGGGTGCGAGGCTGCCGGCGACGAGGTTGAAGAGCGTCGTCTTGCCGGCGCCGTTGGGTCCGATCAGCGCGACGATCTCGCCGCGTTCGACGCGCAGCGACGCATCGGACACCGCCCTCAGCCCGCGAAAGCTCTTCGAGACGCCTGCCACCTCGAGCATGGCGGAGCCGGGCTCAGGCGTCGCCATCGTCTTTTCGCTTGAACCCGAAGCGCCGCGCGATGACCGGCCAGATGCCGTTGGGCATGAACATGATCGCGACGCCGAGCGCGATGCCGTAGAGGATCTGCTTGATCCCCGGAATGTCGTGCCCGGCCATCGACAGCGCCTGGTTGATGCCCTCGGACAGCGCGGTGAGGACGGCCGCGCCGATCACCGGCCCGAACAAGGTGCCGATGCCGCCGATGATCGGCGCGAGGATGATCTCGATCGAGATGCTGATGTGAAAGATCTGCTCCGGAAAGAGGTTGTTGTAGTAGAACGCGAAGAACACGCCGGCCAGCGCCGTCATCGCTGCCGAGATCTGCAGCGCGTACATCTTGTAGCGAAAGACGTCGACGCCGGCCGCGCGCGCTGCCTCCTCGTTGTCGCGGATCGCGCGAAAGTAGAAGCCGAGCCGGCCGCGCAGCAGCCACGCCGAGAGCGCGAACGCGAGCGCCGCCAGCGCGAGCGCGAGGTAGTAGAACAGGATCGGGTCGCCGCGCAGGTTGACGAGGTCGATGCGATCCTGCTGGATGACCTTGAGGAAGAAGCCGGCCGAGCCGCCGGTCCAGGCGATGTGGTCGAACCCGATGCGGGTGAACTCGGCGAAGGCGATCGTCAGCAGCGCGAAGTAGGTGCCGCCGATGCCGAAGCGAAATGCGAGCCAGCCCATGAACGACCCGGCCGCGACGCACACCGCGACGGCGGCCAGCATGCCGATCCAGGGGTTGATCGCGAAGTGCTGGAAGAGGGCCGCCGAGGTGTAGGCGCCGAGACCGACGAACAGCGCGTGGCCGAGCGAGAGCTGGCCGCAAAAGCCCATCATCACGTTCCAGGCCTGGCCGACGAACGCGAAGTACAGGATCAGGATCATCACCGACAGCAGATAGCGGTCGATCGCCAGCGGCAGCACGACGAGGATCGCCGCCAGCACCGCCAGCGCGATGCCCGAGCGGCTCATCGCGCCTTGAACAGGCCCTGCGGCCTGAACGCGAGGACGAGGATCAGCAGCGCGAACGAAAGCATGCTCTTGGCCGACGGCGTGAAGAGCAGGCCGGCGACGGACTCCGAGACACCGATCAGCACGCCGCCGGCGAGCGCGCCGACCATCGACCCCAGGCCGCCGATGATGACGATGACGAACGCGAGCAGCGTGTAGGCGGGGCCGATCGACGGCGTGACGTCGATCAGCATCGAGAGCAGGCAACCGGCGACGCCGACACAGGCGATGCCGAGACCGAACGTGACGGCGTACAGGTGCTCGACGTTCAGGCCGACGACCTTCGCACCGAGCAGGTTGTCGGCGCAGGCGCGGATCGCCTTGCCGAACGGCGTATAGCGAAAGATCGCGAACAGCAGCGCGCAGGCCATCAGCGCCGCCGCCGCGCAGATGACGCGGACCTTGTCGACGAGCAGCGGGCCGATCTCGTACGAATCGAGCGCGTACGACACCTGCACCGCGCGCGCATCGGGCCCGAACGCGACGAGCAGGACGTTGACGAGGATCAGCGCGACCGCCAGCAGCAGGATGAACTGCGAATGCTCGGGCCGGTCGATGAAGGGGTTGATGAGGGCGCGCTGCAGACCGTAGCCGATGCCGAAGAAGGCCAGCGCGAGCGGCACGATCATCCACAGCGGATCGATGCCGGCCAGCGCGAACGCGAAGACGGCGGCGTACATCGCCGTCGCCATCAACTCGCCGTGCGCGAAGTTGACGATGCGAACGACGCCGTAGATGACGGACAGGCCGAGCGCCATCAGGCCATAGACGAGGCCAGTCAGCAGCCCGCTGAGGACGATGTTCGCGACGGCGTCAAGAGACAAGGTCGAAATCCAGGCAGGTCGGCAGCGCGGATCGGCTCGCGCCTCACCGCTGCCAGGGGCCGTGCGTCAGCCCTTGCGGTCCTGCCAGGCCGGCACCGGGAACACTGGCGCCATCTGCGCCGCGTCCTTGGGCAGGACGACGGTCGGCTGGCCGTTGCGGTTCTGGATGCAGGCCGAACTGATCTTCGTGTTCTGCCCCTTGGCGTCGAACGAGATCGGCCCGCCGACCATCATGTGCTCGGCGATGTTGGTCTGACGCAGCGCGTCGGCGAGCGCCGTGCCGTCGGTGCTGCCGGTGCGCTTGAAGGCGTCGGCCGCGACCATCATCGCCTCGAAGCTGAAGCCCACGTTGAGGGCGTGGAACATCAGCTTTTCCTTCGGGAACTGCTTATTGAACTGCGCCTCGACGCGCTTGGTCAGCGCCGCGTTCGGGTTGTACCAGGGCACGTTCGAGATCGCGTAGTCGGAGTACTTGTTGCCGAGCGCCTTGTAGAACTGCGCCTCGTACATGCCCGGCGACCCCGGGCTGATGATGCCCTTCGGGGACCAGCGCTGCTTGACGAGCTCGCGCACCAGCAGGATCGAGTCGTTCAGGCGGCACACGAGCATGATGAACTCGGCGTTCGTCGCCTTCGCCTTCGCGACCTCGACCGACAGGTCGCGCGCGTCGCGATCGTAGGAGATCGTCTCGACGACCTTGAACGGCAGGTAGTCGAGCTTGGGCAGCGTCGCCGCGATGCCCTTGGCCATCGACGTTCCGAAGGTGTCGTTGACGTGCATGAAGACGGCGGTGCGCGGCGCCGCGTTCGTGGCCTGGAACAGGTCGCGCATCAAGCCGAGGCCGTTGTGCACCAGATCGACCGCGGTCGGGAAGTTGCGAAAGCTGTACTTGTAGCCCTGCTCGGTGATCTGCGGCGCGGCGGCGATGCTGATCACGAACGGCACCTTGCGCTGCTCGGCGACTTGCGCGATCGCCGCCGACGCGCCCGAATCGAACGCCCCGGTCAACACCTGCGCGCCCTCGTCGATCAGCTTCTCGGCGCGCGCGCGGGCGACGTCGACCTTGGATTCGATGTCGGCGTTCATCAGCTCGATGTCCACGCCGTACATCTCGCGCAGCAGCGGCGGCGCGATGTCGACGCCGTACTGGCACGACTGGCCGATGAAGGCGAGCACGCCCGAGCGCGGCAGCAGCACGCCGACCTTGAGCTTCTTCGGCTGCGCACGCACGATCGCCGGCGCGCCGAGTGCGCCCGCCACCGCCGAGGCGGCCGCCAGCTGGTTGAAATCGCGCCGGGTCAGTTTGCTCATGATGATTCCAGTTCGGTTCGCGGATGGGGGATGCCGCGGCGTCGCGGCACGGCGCGCGCAGGGTATCACGCCTTCGCGGCACTACCGCCCGATGCATGCTCCGGAATTACCCGGGCCGAACGAATGCAATTTGCGGTGCGTCAGACGGGCCGCAGATCGGCATTGCGCAGCCGCAGCGCGTTGCCGATCACCGAGGCCGAGCTCAGGCTCATCGCGAGCGCCGCGATCAGCGGCGACAGCAGCCAGCCTGTGAAAGGGTAGAGCACGCCGGCCGCGAGCGGCACGCCGAGCGCGTTGTAGACGAAGGCGAACGCGAGGTTCTCGCGCATGTTCGCGATCGTCGCCACCGACAGCGCGCGCGCCGTCGCGATGCCGCGCAGGTCGCCCTTGACGAGCGTGAGCTGCGCGCTCGTCATCGCGACGTCGGTGCCGGTGCCCATCGCGATGCCGACGTCGGCGCGAGCCAGCGCCGGCGCGTCGTTGATGCCGTCGCCGGCCATCGCGACGATTCGCCCCTCGGCCTGCAAGCGCTCGACGAGGGCGAGCTTGTCGGCCGGCTTGACTTCGCCGTGCACCTCGTCGATCGCAAGCCGCGCACCAACCGCGCGCGCCGTCGTCAAGCCGTCGCCGGTCGCCATCACGACGCGCAGGCCGGCGCCGCGCAGCGCGGCGAGCGCCGCGGGCGTCGTCGCTTTGATCGGATCGGACACTGCGAGCAGACCCGCCAACCGGCCGTCGACGGCAAGGTGCATCACGCTCGCGCCCTCGGCACGCAGCGCCTCGCCGGCGTCGCGCAGTGCTGCCACGTCGATGCCTTGCTGCTCCATCAGCGACGTGTTCCCGAGCGCGAGCGCGCGGCCATCGACCTGACCGCGCACGCCGATGCCGGATGCCGAATCGAACTGCGTCGCGGAACTCAGCGCGAGCCCGCGCTCGCGCGCGGCGGCGACGATCGCCGCGGCGAGCGGATGCTCGCTGCCCTGGTCCAGGCTCGCCGCGAGGCGCAGCACCTCGGCGTCGTCGAAGCCGTTCGCGCCGATCGCCTTGTCGAACGCCGGCCGGCCTTCGGTCAGCGTGCCGGTCTTGTCGACGATCAGCGTGTCGACCTTGCGCAGGTTCTCGATCGCCGCGGCGTCGCGAAACAGCACGCCGTTCGTCGCGCCCTTGCCGCTGGCGACCATGATCGACATCGGCGTCGCGAGGCCGAGCGCGCAGGGGCAGGCGATGATCAGCACCGCGACCGCGTTGATGAGGCCGAAGACCCAACCTTGCTCGGGGCCGAAGATGCCCCAGGCGAAGAACGTCGCGACCGCGATCGCGACCACCGCGACGACGAACCAGCCTGCGACGACGTCGGCCAGGCGCTGCATCGGCGCGCGCGAGCGCTGCGCCTGCGCGACCATCTGCACGATCTGCGCCAGCACGGTCGCCGCGCCGACGTGCTCGGAGCGCATCACGAGCGCGCCGCTCGTGTTGAGCGTCGCGCCGATCAGCTTGTCGCCGGGGCGCTTCGTGACCGGCAGCGGCTCGCCGGTGAGCATCGCTTCGTCGACCGCGCTGCTGCCCTCGACGACGACGCCGTCGACCGGCACCTTCTCGCCCGGACGCACGCGCAGCCGGTCGCCGACATGCACATGCGCGAGCGGCACGTCGGCCTCGCTGCCGTCGGCCTCGATGCGGCGCGCCGTCTTCGGCGCGAGGCCGAGCAGCGCCTTGATCGCAGCCGACGTCTGCGAGCGCGCCCGCAGTTCGAGGATCTGGCCGACGAGCGTCAGCGAAATGATCACCGCCGCCGCCTCGAAGTAGACGGCGACGCGGCCATCGACCACGAAGCTCGCCGGAAAGAGCTGCGGCGCGAGCGTCGCGACGACGCTGTAGACGAAGGCGACGCTCGTACCGAGGCCGATCAACGTCCACATGTTCGGGCTGCGGTTGCGCACCGACTGCACGCCGCGCACGTAGAACGGCCAGCCGGCCCACAACGCGACCGGCAGCGTGAGGCCGAATTCGATCCAGTTCTGCGTCGCGCCGTGAAACCACGCCAGGCCGTGGCCGGCCATCGCGAGCGTCGCGACGGCGAGCGTGAACGGCAGCGTCCACCAGAAGCGGCGCTGGAAGTCGCGCAGTTCGGGGTTGTCGTCGTCGTCGCCGAGCGCCGGCAGCAGCGGCTCGAGCGTCATGCCGCACTTCGGGCAGTTGCCCGGATGATCCTGGCGGATCTCCGGGTGCATCGGGCAGGTGTAGATCGTGCCAGGCGGCACCGCTTGCGCGGCTATGCCGGCTTGACCCGTGTGACCGGCGTGATCCGCATGGCTCGCATGGCTCGCGTGACCTGCGTGACCTGCGTGACCTGCGTGACCTGCGTGAGCTGCGTGACCGGTGTGACCGGTGTGACCGGTGTGACTGGCGTGATCGGCGTGGGACGTGGAGTCGGCGTGCGGCGCCATTGCATCAGTCCGGCTTGTCCGACGGCCTGTGGCCGCCGTGGCCGCCATGGCGGTGGAACAGATGCATCAGCGGGCAGGCCAGCAGCAGTAGATAGACCCAGGCGCCGGCGACATGGTCCCAGTGCTCGCGCAGCAGGTAGAAGGCGCCGATGAGGGCCACCATCGCCAGTGCGACCTTGATCGGCCGCCCGCTTGTCGGCGCTCGGGTCGCTTCGGTCCGATGTTCGTGATGGGTCGTGTCCATTGCGATTCCCCTCATCTCACTGCCGCATACGTCCGGTTCAAGCCTTGCCTGCGCCATCGCGGTCGAGCAATGCCTTGCGTTCCTCGTACTGCTGCGGCGTGATCTCGCCGGCAGCGAGGCGGCGCTGCAGCACTTCGAGCGCGGTCTCGCGCGGCGGGTTGCGCCGATCTGCGCGGCGCCCGAACCCGGCGTAGAGCAGGACACCGATCAGCACGATCCAGAACAGCCACCACAGCGCATGCATGCCGCCCATGAAATAGCCGCCGTTGTAGAACATGTGCATCGCATCGACTCCGTGAAGGCGCTGCCCTGCGGCGCCAGTCCTCGCAGATCACTTGGAAGGCGACATCGCCTCCATGCGGTCCATCATCATCTGCATCATCGACTGCATCATGTCCATGCGCTGCTCGAGCGAGCCGCTTTGTCCGGTCATGTGACTGCCGCCGCCGTGCATCGCGCCCGGGCCCATGCGGCCCATCATCGCCATGCCGCTCGACATCAGATTCATCTGCTCGGCCATCAGGGCGTTGCGCTCCTCCGGGGTCTTGGCGGCGAGCATCTTCTCGTGCATCTGCTGCATCGCCTGCATCTGCCGGGCATAGCCGGTCATGCCAACCTGCTTGCCGGCGCCGGGTTTGGCAGGCGCTGCCTTCGTCGCGGCGGGGGCGCTGGCCGCTTCGGGATGATGATCATCCTGGGCCGCCGGCGCGGCCGCCAGGCTGGAAAGCGGCAGCGCGAAGAGCGCCGCAAGGCCGATCGCAGAGAGTGTTCGATTGAGCGTCATTTCGGACTCCTTCGCGGGTGTGTGTGCAGTAAGACAGGTTGCATCGGTACTCATCTTGCTCCGCTGCCGCTGACCGCCGGATGACCGGCGAATTACAAGAATGTCGTCCGGTCGTCAGGTTTTCGCGGGCGCGACAGCCGTCGGGTCATCTGCCGTCGCGCGCCGATGACTTGGCCGCCCTCGCGCCGGTAGCCGCTACTTCTTCGCCGTTGTGCTGCCGTGCATGTCGCCATGCGCCTCGGCATGCATCTTCGCAAACGGCGTGAAACGCGCCTGCTCGGGCTGCTTTCCGGGCATCGTGATCGCGAGCACGACCTTGGTGTCGGGTGTCGACGCGTACTTCGCGACAGCCTTCAGGCGGTTGTCGCCGTCGGGTTGCAGCGTTGCCGTCGTCTTGCCCGATGCTCCCAGCAGCGTCGCGCTGCCGGTCGCGCCGGCGCTCGAGACCGGCTTGCCGGCATGGTCGGTCAGGTAGACGACGACCGGGTTGTCCTTCGCCGTCTTGCTGTCTTGCACGAGCACGAGCTCGAAGTGATAGATGCCCGCCATCCGCAACTGCCCGCCGTGCGGTGCGGCGGTCTTGTCGAGGGTCGCGTCGTCGTGTGCGCGCGCGGCGCCGGTGGCGAGCAGTGCGAGCGCGGCGGCGAGGGCGAGGGTGGTTCTTCTCTTCATGGTCATCTCCTTGCGGGGTGGTCGATCAAAAACTCTGCGCTTCGTGCGCGGCAAGCAAGCGGGCGAGCGGCTTTTCGCCCCAGCGCCAGAACATCAATGGCGTCAGCAGGCTGTCGAGCAGCGTCGAGCTCACCAGCCCGCCGAAGATGACGACGGCGACCGGGTGCAGCACCTCCTTGCCCGGGGCGTCGGCCGCGAGCAGCAGCGGCACGAGCGCGAAGGCGGCGACGAGCGCCGTCATCAGCACGGGAGTCAGCCGCTCGAGCGAGCCGCGAACGATCATCGGCTGGCCGAAGGATTCGCCTTCGAACGCGCACAGGTTGATGTAGTGGCTGATCTTCAGGATGCCGTTGCGCGTCGCGATGCCGGCGAGCGTGACGAAGCCGACGAGCGCGGCGACCGACAGCGGCTGCCCCGAGATCCACAGCGCGACGACGCTGCCGACGAGGGCGAGCGGGATGTTGCCCATGATGATGAGCGCGAGCGTTGAAGAGCGGTAGCGGCCGTAGAGGACGAGAAAGATCAACGCGAGCGAGACGAGCGCGAGCAGCGCGATCAGGCGCGACGCCTCCTCCTGCGCCTGGAACTGGCCTTCGAGCGCGGTGAAGTAGCCTTCCGGCAGCGGCCTGGCGGCGAGCTCGGCGCGCACCGCGGCGATCGTTTTCGCCATGTCGCTGCCGTCGGTGTTGGCCGAGATGACGATTCGTCTTCGGCCGTTCTCGCGGCTGATCTGGTTCGGCCCGTCGCCGTCGTCGATCGTCGCAAGCTGCGCGAGCGGCACGCTGCCAAGCGGCGTTTCGATCGGCAGCTTCGCGAGCGCGTCGACGTCGCGCGCCGCGTCTGGCAGGCGCACGACGAGGTCGAAGCGCCGGTTGCCTTCGATCACCTGCGTGATGCGCTCGCCGTCGATCATCTGCTCGAGCGAGCGCAGCAGCGCGCCCGGTGAGACGCCGTGGCGCGCCGCGGCGTCGTAGTCGACGCGGATCTTGACCTGCGGGATCAGCACCTGCTTCTCGATCTGCAGGTCGGCGATGCCGGGGATCGCCGCCAGCCGCTCGCGCAGCTCATCTGCCAGACCGCGCAGCGTGTCGAGGTCGTCGCCGTAGAGTTTCAGCGCGATCTGCGCCCGCACGCCCGACAGCAGGTGGTCGAGCCGGTGCGAGATCGGCTGGCCGATGCTGATCGCCGCCGGCAGCACGGCCAGCCGCTTGCGGATGTCGGCGACGATCTCGTCGCGGCTGCGCGCGGACGGCTTCAGGTCGACGTCCATCTCGGTGTAGTGCACGCCCTCGGCGTGCTCGTCGAGCTCGGCGCGGCCGGTGCGCCGGCCGACCTGCGTCACTTCGGGCACGGCGGCGGCGAGTTGCTCGGCGAGCGTGCCGACGCGGTTCGATTCGGCAAGCGACGTCCCCGGGTTCAGCAGCACGTTGATCGTCAATGTGCCCTCGTTGAACGGCGGCAGGAACGAGCGCGGGAAGAGCGCGACGCTCGCCGCCGCGATGGCGACGGCGGCGAGCGCGGCGGCGAGCAGCTTGCCCGAGTGAGCGAACGACCAGCCGAGCAGCCGCGCGTCCCAGCGCTTGAGCCAGGCGACGAGCGCGCCGTCGCCATGATCGAGCCGCTTCATCCGCGGCAGCAGGTAGTAGGCGAGCACCGGCGTCAGCGTCACCGAGACGATCATGCTGGCGAGAATCGAGACGATGTAGGCGATGCCGAGCGGCGTGAAGAGCCGCCCCTCGATCCCCGGCAGCACGAAAAGCGGCACGAAGACGAGGACGATGATGACGGTCGCGTAGACGATCGCCGAGCGCACCTCGAGCGTCGCCTTCGCGATGACCTCGATCGCCGGCCGCGGCGCGGGCAGCGTGCGGTTGAGCTTCAGGCGGCGCAGCACGTTCTCGACGCCGACGACGGCGTCGTCGACCAGTTCGCCGATCGCGATCGCGAGGCCGCCGAGCGTCATCGTGTTGATCGACAGCCCGAAGGCGTGGAAGACGAGCGCCGTCGCGAGCAGCGAGACCGGAATCGCGGCCAGCGAGATCAGCGTCGTGCGAACGTTGAGCAGGAACGCGAACAGCACGATCGCGACGAGGATCGCGCCGTCGCGCAGCGCCTCGATCACGTTGCC
>JBDHSE010000423.1:0-2802 GCA_039807955.1 Ideonella sp.
AACTGGCGATGCAGTCGAGCACGACCCGCCGCGACCGCGACATCTACGCCGCCAAGCTCGAGCGCTTCCAGGCGCACGTCGCGCGATAGGCCGCGCACTTCGCGACTGGTTGGGCACGCTTCGCGGCGCGACATCGCAGTTCGTCGCACCGTGCTGGAGCGTCGCGGCACAACCCGGCACAGTCGCTCCCAGGCCGATGGCGGCCGCCAAACAGGAGCGATTCGATGCTGATGGGAATTCTCGGGGGAACACCGGCCTGGGTCTGGGGGCTGCTCGCACTGCTCGTCGCGCTCGGCCTCTCGCAGACCGTGCCGCGGCGCGTGACCGCACGGCGCGCGACGATCCTGCCCGCTGTGATGGTCGCGCTGTCCGCAAGCGGCGTGCTGGCGACCTTCGGTGCCCGGCCGATTGCGCTGGCGGCATGGGCTGCCGGTCTCGGGCTCGCAATCCAACTCGGCCAGGACGCCGTCGCGCCGCGCGGTGCGCGCTGGCTCGCGGAATCGGCCCGCTTCGAGCTGCCCGGCAGCTGGCTGCCGCTCGGACTCATCCTCGCGATCTTCTGCGTCAAGTACGGCGTCGGTGTCAGCCTCGCGTTCACGCCGTCGCTCGTTTCGCAGCTGCCGTTCGAAGCGGCGGTCGGGCTCGCCTATGGCGGCTTCAGCGGCTTGTTCGCCGCGCGCGCGATCGCGCTGCGTCGGCTCGCGGTTCGCACCTGAAGCGATACGCACGACAATCCTGCGCCATGTCCGACGCCCTCGCGCCCCGCGTCGCAATGCCTTCGCGCGGCAACCGGCTGCTGTGGCGCGCGCTGCGGATCGCGGCGTCGATCATCGCGATCTCGCTTGCCATCGCGCTCGTGTTCGCGCAGGACTTCGGGACCTCGTTCACGTTCTCGATGGCGATCGGCAGTTGCTGCTGGTTCTTCATCGACTGCGGACGCGCGCTTGCCGCGCGCTGGCAGCAGCGCAAGCTGCCGCCCGGCGAGCGCGGCGGCTGGCCGGGCTGGGGCGCAATGGCGGTGATCCTTGTCGTCGGCACGGCGCTCGGCTATTCGGCGGGCAATGCGCTGGCCAACCTCATCCTCGGCACCGACGCGATCGGCCCGCTGGCCGCCCTCGCCATCGCTCCCCAGAAGGCGGTCGCGATGCTCGCGTTCAGCCTGGTGCCCGGGCTCGCGATGACGTACTTCTTCTACTCGCGTTCGCGCATCGCACAGACCGAGGCGCGCGCGCAGGCCGCGCAGCGCGAGGCGGCCGAGAACCAGCTGCGGCTGCTGCAGTCGCAGCTCGAGCCGCACATGCTCTTCAACACCCTCGCCAACCTGCGCGTGCTGATCGCGACCGACCCGCCGCGCGCGCAGGCGATGCTCGACCAGTTGATCGCCTTCCTGCGCGCGACGCTCGCCGCGTCGCGCAGCGGCAGCCATTCGCTCGCCGACGAGTTCGCGCGCCTGGCCGACTACCTCGCGCTGATGAAGGTGCGCCTGGGTGAGAGGCTGCGCTACGACTTCGAGCTGCCGCCCGAACTGGCCGGCGCCGCGGTGCCGCCGCTGCTGCTGCAGCCGATCGTCGAGAACAGCATCAAACACGCGATCGAGCCGAGCGTCGAAGGCGGCAGCATCCGCGTCAGCGCCGCGCGCAAAGGCGCACAACTCGTACTGCGCGTGAGCGACACAGGCGCCGGGCCGGGCAAAGCGATGCAAGACGGCGCCCGCTTCGGCCTCCAGCAGGTGCGCTCGCGTCTTGCGGCGTTGCACGGCGCGGCGGCATCGCTCGCACTCGAAGCGGCGGGACCCAACGGCGCGGGCACGATCGCGACGCTGCGGATGCCCCTCGACTCCGGCGCCCGATCCACGACGCAGGACCACAACAGCACCGCCGCCGCATGAACGCCACCGCCCTGATCGCCGAAGACGAAGACCTGTTGCGCGCCGGCTTGCAGGCCGAACTGGCGCGGCTGTGGCCCGGGTTGCAGATCGTCGCGAGCGTCACGCACGGCGCGGCCGCCGTCGAGCGGGCGCTCGCGCTCACGCCGCAGATGCTGTTCCTCGACATCAAGATGCCCGGCATGACCGGGCTGGAGGCGGCGCAGGCGCTCGCCGAGGACTGGCCCGACGGCCATGCCTTCCCGCTGATCGTGTTCGTCACCGCCTACGACCAGTACGCGCTGCAGGCCTTCGATCACGCCGCGTTCGACTACGTCGTCAAGCCGGTCCAGGCCGAACGGCTCGCGCGGACCTGCCAGCGCCTGCAGGCCGAACTCGCCGCGCGCGCCAGCGCGCCGCCGATGCTGGACGACACCC
The DNA here is from genome assembly GCA_039807955.1 of Ideonella sp. GTDB lineage: Bacteria > Pseudomonadota > Gammaproteobacteria > Burkholderiales > Burkholderiaceae_C > CAIKUF01. The sequence continues at coordinate 2,303 of JBDHSE010000423.1, forward strand.
TCGCCCGGCTGCGCGACGTACTCGCCGCGACGAACGCGGCGGCGCCCGCCGTGCCGCGCCTGAACGTGATCCAGGCCGGCGTCGGTGCCGCGATCCATCTGGTGCCGATCGGCGAGGTGATCTACTTCGAGGCGGCCGACAAGTACGTGCGCGTCGTCACCGCCGGCCGCGAGCACCTGATCCGCACCTCGCTGCGCGAACTGATTCCGCAGCTCGACCCCCAACGCTTCTGGCAGGTCCACCGCGGCACCGTCGTGCGCGCCGACGCGATCGCGACCGCGGTGCGCGAGGAATCCGGCAAGCTCGTGCTGACGCTGCGCGGCACTTCCGACAAGCTTGTCGCGAGCCGGCTCTACGCGCACCTGTTCAAGGCGATGTAGCCGGCAAGGCAAACCAGGTTGAGGCTTGGCCGAACGACCCGAAAGGAGATGGCATGGACACCTCCCGCCCGATGAGCCGACGCCGATGCAGTCGAGAGGCCGCTGAATACCGCTGAGGAA
>JBDHSE010000424.1:0-2795 GCA_039807955.1 Ideonella sp.
GCCAGCAGTTGGGTGATGTCCATGGAACGATGTCGGTAGATTCGGTGCCGTCTTGAGCCGGCGCGCCTGACAGCCGAACTTCGCCTCGGCGCAGCGCCGGGCGATGCCTGCGGCACATTATGGCGACGATCGCCTACCGGCTCCAGCAAGTGCGCGCTCGCATCGCGGCGGTGCGTGTCACGGCGGGCCGCTGCGTGCAAAGCGTCACGCGGCGCGCGGTCGTGATTTCCAACCGGCCGGCCGCCGCGCCCCCGACCGATGGCCCGGTAACATCGGACGGCATGCTTTTCGCAACGATTCACGGGCTGCCTTTCGGGTTCTGGTCTTTCACGAGCCGCCTTGGCGAGATGCAGCTGATGCTGCCGATCGCCTTCGCGCTGATCGCCTGGCTCTTCTGGGCTGGCGAGGGGCGGCGCGCCGCGCTGTGGCTGGCGATGGTCATGCTCGCGGTCGGCATCACGACGGCGAGCAAGATCGCCTTCATCGGCTGGGGCATCGGCAGCGCAAGGCTCAATTTCACCGGGTTCTCGGGCCATGCGATGCATGCGGCGGCCGTCATGCCGCTGCTCGCCGGCAGCGTCGCCGCCGGTTCGTCGCGCTGGGTCCGGCTGGGCGCCGTGACTTTGGCGCTCGCGCTGGCGATGCTTGTCGCAATATCGAGGATCAAGCTGGGCGCGCATTCGCCGAGCGAAGCGTTCCTCGGCTATCTGCTCGGCGGACTGGCGAGCAGCATTGCCCTCGGGCTCGGCCACCCGCCGCATGCACATCCGCAACGCTGGCTGCTGGCGGCCGTGTTCGCGGCGCTGCTGCTGAATTCGTCGGTGCTGCCGACACTGCCGACGCATGACGTGGTGACGCGCGTCGCGCTGCAACTCTCCGGCCGCGACAAGCCCTACACCCGCAACATGATGCTGCACGACGAGAAGCTGCGCCAGCGCAACGCGCAGCCCGTCGTCGCCGCGCCCGGCTACACGGCGAGCGATGTCGAGTTCTTCACCTCCTCCATCACCGCGTAGGTGTGCGTCTCGCGCACCCCCGGCAGCGACCACATCACCGAGCCGACGAGTTCGCGGTACGCCGCCATGTCGGCGACGCGCGTCTTGATCAGGTAGTCGAAGTCGCCGGCGACGAGGTGGCATTCGAGGATCTCGGGCCGCACCTGGACCGCCGCCTTGAAGGCGTTCATCACATCCGGCGTCGTGCGGTCGAGGAAGACCTCGATGAAGACCATCATCCCGGCGCCGAGCTTGTCCGGGTTCAGCCGCGCCGTGTAGCCGAGGATGTAGCCCTCGCGCGTCAGGCGCTTGACGCGTTCGAGCACGGCCGTCGGCGACAGGTGCACCTCCTCGGCCAGCCTGAGGTTCGAGATCCGGCCGTCGTCTTGCAGCACGCGCAGGATCTTGCGGTCGATCTTGTCGATCGCGGTCGGGTCGGTCTTCACGTTCGTGTGGTCCTGCTGCCTCGTCGCGGGCGCAAGCGTAGCGCCGGCCGCGCGGCGCCGCGTTAGCGACTTTCCCGCCTTGGCTAGACCTGCGTCGCGATCGCTGCGTCGCAATCGCACCGCCCTGCTTACACTGGTCGGATGGAAACCATCGCATTCATCGGCGGCGGCAACATGGCGAGCGCGATCATCGGCGGCCTCGTCGAAAGCGGCGTCGCGCCCGAAACCATCGTCGTCGTCGAGCCGTTCGCCGCGCAGCGCGACAAGCTGAAGGCGGCGTTTCGCATCGAGCCGCGCGCCGGCGCCGACGCATCGCTCGCCGCAGCCGGCCTCGTCGTCTGGGCCGTCAAGCCGCAGTCGTTTGCCGACGCCGCCGCGCCTTGCGCCGCGCATGTCGGCAACGCGCTGCACCTGAGCGTGATGGCCGGCATCCGCAGCAGCGCGATCGCGCGTGCCGCCGGCACCGATCGCGTCGTGCGCGCGATGCCGAACACGCCGGCGCTGATCGGCATGGGGATCGCGGGGCTTTATGCGCGCGAAGCGGTCTCGCCCTTCGATCGCGAGCGCGTCGAGCGGCTGCTCGCGCCGACCGGCCGCACGCTGTGGGTCGAGCGCGAGGCCGACCTCGACGCCGTGACGGCGCTCTCCGGCTCGGGTCCGGCCTACGTCTTCTACTTCGCCGAGGCGATGATGGCCGCGGCGCAGCAGATGGGCCTCGGCAAGGACGTCGGCCGCCAGCTCGCGCTCGCCACCTTTGCCGGTGCGACCGAGCTTGCACTGCGCGCTTCCGACCCGGTCGAGGTGCTGCGCGAGCGCGTCACGTCAAAGGGCGGAACGACGTTTGCCGCGCTCGAGTCGCTAGAACGCGACGGTGTGAAGGATGCGATCGTCAAGGCGATCGGCGCGGCGCACGAGCGCGCGCGCGAACTCGGCGACGAGTTCGGCGCCTGATCGGTCAGGCGCCGCGCAGCAGCGCGTCGAGCGCGATGCCGGCGAAGACGGCGAAGCCGAGCCAGTGGTTCTGCTTGAACGCCTTGAAGCAGCCCTCTCGCGTGCGGCTGCGGATCAGCGTGTAGTGCCACACCGCCTGCGCCGCCGCGGCGGCAAGCCCCGCGGCGAAACCCCAGCCGAGACCGGCGCGCGCGCCGAGATAAGCCCAGCTGCCGAGGTAGACGGCGTAGAACGCCATCACCGCCGGGACGTCGAAGCGCCCGAGCGTGAGCGCCGAGGTGCGGATGCCCAGGCGGATGTCGTCGTCGCGATCGACCATCGCGTATTCGGTGTCGTAGGCGAGGACCCAGAACGCGTTGCCGAGCAGCAGCCACCAGGCGAGCGCCGGCAGCGCCGCATCGGC
>JBDHSE010000425.1:0-2769 GCA_039807955.1 Ideonella sp.
CGCCGGCCGCCAGAATACGCGCCCCTCGTTTGGCGAAGATTAGGCCAGCGGGCGAGCGGCGGCAACGTGCCGCAGACACTCCGCGGGCGACGCTGGCGATGGGGCATCAACCCTTGTCTTCGATCGCCGCCAGCGGGCCGGCTTCGCTGATCCACGCATCGACCAGCGTGTAGGCAACGGCGAGCACGACCGGGCCGATGAAGATGCCGATCAGGCCGAACGCGAGCAGCCCGCCGATCACGCCGGCGAAGATCAGCAGCAGCGGCAGGTCGGCGCCGCGGCGGATCAGCACCGGCCGCACGAAGTTGTCGATCGTCATCGCAAGCGAGCCGAAGATGAGCACCACCACGCCGTCGAACGTCTCGCCGCTCCAGAAGACCCACGCGATCGCCGGAATCATGACGAGAAAGGGGCCGATCTGCGCGATGCACAGCATCAGCATCAGCGCGGTGAGCGGGCCGGCCAGCGGCACGCCGGCAAGCGCGAGGCCGATGCCGCCGAGGCTTGCCTGCACCACGGCGGTGATGCCGACGCCGAGCGCGACGCCGCGGATCGCCTGGCCGCCGAGCGTGACGGCCGTCAGCCCGTAGTTGCCCGCCAGGCGCGCGCCGAAACGGCGCACGGCGCGCGCGGCGGTCTCGCCGCCGGCATACATCAGCGCCGAAATCAGGACGATGAGCATGAACTGCACGAGCAGGGCGCCCAGGCTGCCCGCCTGCGCGACCGACCATTTGGCGATGTCGTCCGCGTACGGCATGACCTGGCTGATGACGTCCTGCGGCCGCAGCGCGGCGAGCTGCAACCAGGCGTCGCGCGCCATGTCGCCGACGAGCGGAATCTGCGCGAGCCAATCCGGCGGCGCCGGCACGTGGAAATCGATCACCGCCTTCGCGGCGGCGACGATGGCTCCCGAATGCTTGACGATGGTGCCGATCGCGAGCATCAGCGGCGCGACGAAGAGCAGCAGCAGGAGCAGCGTCATGACGCCGACGGCGAGCGAGCGCCGATGCCAGAGCCGGGCCTCGAACCACAGCATCAGCGGCCAGGTCGCGACGACGACCATCGCCGCCCAGATCGTCGCCGCGAGAAACGGCCGCAGGATCCAGAAGACGGCGAGGATCAGTCCACCGATGGCGAGCACGCCGAGCGTCGTGCGCGCGATGTCGCGCGAAGCTTGTTGCATACGCAGTCCTCCAGCAGAAGAAGGTGGCGATGGAAACCGCGCGGCGCGCTCAGGAGCGCAGTTTCCAGGCGCCGCCGGCGTCGCGGCAGAAGGTGTGAACGCTTTGCGCGTTGCGCGAGCGGTACTCGGTCGTGATCAGCAGGTCGCGGCACGCCATGCGATCGGCCTCGAAGCTGCGCCGCGGCGTGACGCTGCCGCGCGCCGGCGTCTTCTCGCTCTTCCACTCGAGCGTCGCGCCGTCGGCATTCTCGGTCAGCGCCTTGTCGATGGCGGCGAGCAGGAGCCGGTTGTCGTCGGCGTTGAAGCGCGAGATCGGCGAGGCCGCGAGTTCGCGCTCGATCTGCGCGCTCGACGCGCCGGTGAAAACGAGGCCGGCGCTGGCGATGAGGAGGGCGATGGCTTTCATGCGGCCGGCTGCGGGTGGGTGTCAGGCTGCGGATTGTGCATGAGCGGGCGTCGCGCTTATGATTTTGTGCCGCACCCGGAGACACGCACGATGACCGAACGCTTCGACCTGCAGCGCCACGTGCTCGGCCCGCTGCTCACCTACGGGCTGTGGTCGTGGAGCGCGAACGTCTTTCGTCCGGCGCAGGTGATGAAGAGCCTCGGGTTGTACCGCCCGAACGCGCTCGGCCAGCCGCCGGTGCCGCGCAAGCTCGCGGGCGGCGGGCCTGAGTTGTCGAAGACGCTCGCCGAGCCACTGCTGCTCGCGACCGAGCCGGGGCACTACGGCTCGGTTGTCGAGTTCGACCACTGCTCGCAGGACTACGAGGCCGCCGTCAAGCCATTCTCCCAGCCGGTGTTCGACGAACTGCTCGGCCTGCTGCTGAACCACCTCGCGCCCGGCGCCCGGATCCTCGACCCGAGCTGCGGGCCCGGCATCGAGGCGCTCGCGCTCGCAAGGCTGGTACCCGACGGCGAGGTCGTCGCTGCCGACCTGTCGCGCGGCATGGTCGAGACCGCCTGGCGCAACGCGCGCGACGCCGGGCAGGCGAACATGGCTTTCGTGCAGGCCGATGTCGGCGACCCGCCGGCGATCTTCGACGCCTACTTCGACGCCGTCTGCTGCTGCCTCGCGTTCCACCACTATCCGGACGGTGCGGCCGCGGTGCGCGCGTTTCGCCGCGTGCTGGCCCCTGGCGGCATGGCCTTTGTCGCCGACCCCGGGCCGAAGTGGTTCAACGACATGAGCGGCCCGTGGGCCAAGCTCGCCGACCCGGGCTTCGTCCAGCACCGCACCGGCGCCGAGTTCCAGACCCTGTTTCGCCAGGCCGGATTCGCCGACGTCTACTGGGTCGAAGCGCTGCCCGGCATCGGCATCACGGTCGCCTCGACCTGAGTCCGCCGGGGCGCGCAGCGATCGTGAGCGCCGCGACCGACGATCCGCTGCCCTACGACCGTGAGGTCGTCAACGAGGCGCTGTCGTGCGTGCGCGCAGCGATCGCGGCCAAGATCGGCGCCTACCTCGACGCCCGCGCCGCCGAGACCGGCGCCTACGCGGGGCTGTACCGCCTGCTGCGCGACTATCCGTTTCGCCAGGGCAAGATGCTGCGCCCGGCGATGTGCATCGCCGCCGCCCGCGCGCT
>JBDHSE010000426.1:0-2764 GCA_039807955.1 Ideonella sp.
GTCAAGATCTCGATCAACCAGGTCGTGCAGACGCTCGTCGAGGCGGTCGTCCTGATCTTCCTCGTGATGTACCTGTTCCTGCAGAACCTGCGCTACACGCTGATCCCGACCATCGTCGTGCCGGTCTCGCTGCTCGGCGCGTTCGGCATGATGTACGTGTTCGGCTTCTCGATCAACGTGCTGACGATGTTCGCGATGGTGCTCGCCGTCGGCATCCTGGTCGACGACGCGATCGTCGTCATCGAGAACGTCGAGCGCATCATGAGCGAGGAGGGCCTGCCGCCGCGCGAGGCGACGAAGAAGGCGATGGGCCAGATCACCGCGGCGCTGGTCGGCATCACGGTGACGCTGGTCTCGGTGTTCCTGCCGATGGCGCTCTTCGGCGGCTCGGTCGGCAACATCTATCGCCAGTTCTCGCTCGTGATGGTGAGCTCGATGCTGTTCTCGATCTTCCTCGCCAACTCGCTGACGCCGGCGCTGTGCGCGACCTTCCTCAAACCCGTCGAAGCCGGCCACAAGCACGTCAAGCGCGGCTTCTTCGGCTGGTTCAATCGCGGCTTTCTCGCCGTCACGCACGGCTACGAGGGGCTCGTCGCGAAGATGCTCGCGCGCACGACGCGCTTCATGCTGCTTTTCGCCGCGATCGTCGCCGTCGTCGTCTTCCTCTTCAATCGCATGCCCGAGTCGTTCCTGCCGAACGAGGATCAGGGCTACATCATCGCCAACGTCCAGCTGCCGCCCGGCGCGACGCAGGAGCGCACGCTCGCGGTGATGGAGAAGGTCGAGGGCTTCATGCTCGCCCAGCCGGAGGTCGCGTCGATGGTGAGCGTGCTCGGCTTCAGCTTCTCGGGCAGCGGCCAGAACGCGGCGCTCGCGTTCATCACGTTGAAGCCGTGGGAGGAGCGGCCGGGGCCGGAGCATTCGGCGCAGGCGCTCGCCGGGCGGGCGTTCGGCGCGCTCTCGGGCGTGCGCGACGCGTTCATCTTCGCGCTCAGCCCGCCGTCGATCCCGGAACTCGGCAACGCGACGGGATTCACGTTCAGGCTGCAGGATCGCGGCGGCAACGGCCACGAGGCGCTCGTCGCGGCGCGCAACCAGTTGCTCGGCATGGCGGCGCAGAGCAAGGTGCTGGCCGGCGTTCGCCCCGACGGCCTGGAGGACGCGCCGCAGTTGCAGATCGACATCGACCGCGACCGCGCGAGCGCGCTCGGCGTCGCATTCGAGAGCATCAACACGGTGCTGTCGACGGCGCTCGGCTCGGCCTACGTCAACGATTTCCCGAACGCCGGGCGGCTGCAGCGCGTCGTCGTCCAGGCCGACGCCCCCGACCGCATGCAGGAGGACGACCTGCTCGCGCTCAACGTCGTGAACAACGCCGGCAAGCTCGTCCCGCTGTCGGCGTTCGCGACGACGCGCTGGGTCACCGGGCCGATGCAGAAGATCCGCTACAACGGCTACCCGACGATGCGCATCGCCGGCGACGCCGCGCCGGGCTTTTCCACCGGCGAGGCGATGGGCGAGATGGAGGCGCTGGCCGCCAAGCTGCCGCCCGGCTTCGCCTTCGAATGGACCGGCCTGTCGCGCGAGGAGCGGCTGTCGGGGTCGACCGCAACGATCCTGCTCGCGTTCTCGATGCTCGCCGTTTTCCTTTGCCTCGCGGCGCTGTACGAAAGCTGGTCGATCCCGTTTGCCGTGCTGCTCGCGGTGCCGCTCGGGGTGCTCGGCGCGGTGCTCGCCGCCAACCTGCGCGGCCTGCCGAACGACATCTTCTTCAAGGTCGGCTTGATCACCGTGATCGGCCTGTCGGCGAAGAACGCGATCCTGATCATCGAGTTCGCGAAGGACCTGCACGCCGAGGGCATGAGCCTGATCGATGCGACGCGCAAGGCGGTGCACCTGCGGTTTCGGCCGATATTGATGACGTCGATCGCGTTCATCTTCGGCGTGCTGCCGCTCGTGATTTCCACCGGCGCGGGCTCGGCCAGCCAGCGCGCGATCGGCACCGGCGTGATGGGCGGCATGTTCAGCGCGACGCTGCTCGCGATCTTCTTCGTGCCGGTGTTCTTCGTCGTCGTGCGCCGCCGCTTCAAGGGCAGCGAGCGCCAGCGCCGGCTCTACAGCCACGCCGAAGACAAGCCTGCAACGCCTGCGCCCGCCGAGGAGGCGTCGTCATGACGGCGATCGCTCTGCGCATGACGCGCGTGGCGGGGACGGCGCTTGGCGCGGCCTTGCTTGCCAGTTGCACGTCGCTTGCGCCGACCTACGAGCGGCCCGCGCTGCCGGTCGCCGACAGCTATCCGGCACCGCCGGCGATCGCTGCGTCGGCCGTGGCCGCTGCTGCGCCCGCCACCGCGGCGAGCGCGGCGGCGGACATCGCGTGGCAGGAGTTCTTCGCCGACGAGCGGCTCAAGGGGCTGATCGCGCTGGCGCTGCAGCACAACCGCGACTTGCGCGTCGCCGCCGCGAACATCGAGCAGGCGAGGGCGGTCTACCAGATCCGCCGCGCCGACCAGCTGCCCAACGTCAATCTCGGCGCAACCGCGAACCGGTTGACGAATGCGGACGGCGGCATCACGTCGTCCTACGTTGCCGGGCTGTCGCTCGCGTCGTTCGAGCTCGACTTCTTCGGCCGCGTGAAGAGCCTGTCGGACGCCGCGCTCGACCTCTACCTCGCGAGCGAGGAGGCACGCCGCTCGGCGCAGATCACGCTCATCGCGTCGGTCGCGAACGCCTACTACAGCCTGCTCGCCGACACCGAACAGCT
>JBDHSE010000427.1:0-2762 GCA_039807955.1 Ideonella sp.
TGCACGGTCAAGAAGCGCCGCGCCTTCGAGATGCCGTAGCTCTTCGCCGTTTCCAGCATCACCGGATCGACGCTGCGCACGCCGTACACCGCCTGCAGCAGCATGACCCAGAAGATGCCCTGGAAGATCAGCACGAGCTTGAACTCGAGCGTCACGCCGAGCACGAGCAGCACGATCGGCAGGATCACGATCGGCGGAATCGGCCGCAGCAGCTCGATCACGACGCGGCAGAACCGGTAGGCGCGGTCGCTCGACCCGAGCAACACGCCGGCGACCGTTCCCGCCACGCAGGAGACGATCAGGCCGAGCAGCCACGACTGGACCGTCGCCCACAGCGTGGTCCAGAACGCCGGCTGGCCGAGCAGTTCGGCGATGCGCGCGACGACGGCGTTGGCGCGCGGGAAGTAGCGCGGCGACAGGATGCCGGTCGCGGTCAGGAACTCCCACAGCGCGTAGACGAGCACGAGGTCGATGACGACCGCCGCCGTGAACCGCACGCGCCGATCGCGCCACGCTGCCGCAAGCCGCTCCGACGCGCCGGGCGGCGCGGCGGTGGTCGCGTTCGGCATCGCGGCGCTCACGGATGGACGAGGATCTTCGGGACTTCGACCGGCTTGGCGGTGTAGCCGAACGCGGCGACGAAGTCAGCGTACTTCTGCAGCGCGGCGGCGTCGATCGGGCCCGACGCATAGCCCGGCAGCGCGACTACTTTCGCGACCTCTGGCGAGAGCCCGATGAGTGACACCGCGAGCTTGCGCTGCAGCTCCGGGTCGGCCTTGAGCTGCGCGATCGCCTTCGCCGTCGCCTTCTCGAAGGCGGCGAACTGCGCGGCCTTGTCCTTCACCGTCTTGCCCGACGTGAACAGGATCGCGTAGGGCGCGCCCTTGGGCATCTCGGTGCCGATCGGGTCGGCGATCACCTTCATGCCGGCCAGTTCGGCCTCGGTCTGGAACGGGCTGATGACGACCGCCGCATCCGCCTGGCCCTGCGCCACCGACTGCACCGAGGTCTTGAACGGCAGCGCGAGGAACTTGACGCCGGCCGGATCGCCACCCGCGCCCTTCACGCCGATCTTGGTCGCGAGCACCGTCAGCGACGTGAGCGCATTGGTCGCGACTGTCTTGCCGGCGAGGTCCTTGTAGCCCTTGATCGGCGAATCCTTGCGTACGACGAGGCCGCTGTTGCCGAAGCCGGGGCCGACGAGCGACGGCCCGGAGACGATGCGCAGATCGGCGCCCTTGCCGATCGCGATCAGGATCGGGAACGCCGCCGCCGTCGCGCCGTCATAGGTGCCGTTGAGCACGCCGGTGACGACCGCCGGGCCGGAGTCGCTCGTCGACAGCGTCACGTCGAGCCCGGCTTCCTTGTAGTAGCCCTGCTGCGCGGCATAGAAGATCGGCATCGTGTCGAGCGAGCTGACCATCGCGAGCTTGAACGGCGCGAGCGCGGCGTCGGCCGCCTGCGCCGGCAGGCTGCAGGCGAGCGCTGCGATCGCCGTAATGCCGGCAGCGATGCCGTTGCGGCAGAGGGTCTTGAAGCTGGACATTCGAATCTCCTTCCTGCGTTCGGGGTGCGTGATGAAGGAACGACGCTGCAAGCCTTCGTTCTCAGCGGGCGATGACGGTGTCCTGCGCCTTCAGCGGGCGCGCGAGGTAGCCGTAGGCGTGCGCCTCGTCGAGCTGCTTTTGCAGCGCATCGACGTTGATCGGCTGGTTCGCCAGGCCCGGCAGCGGCACCTTGCGCGCGACCTCGGCCGGCAGCCCGATGACGTCTTGCGCGACCTTGCGCTGCAACTCGGTGCTGGCCCTCAGTTCATCGGCGGCACGAAACGTCGCCTTCGTGAAGGCGGCGAGCGCAGCCGCCGTCTTCGCCGCGCTCGCTTCACTCGTGAAGAGCACGAGGCCGGCGCCGCCCTCGGGCATCGCCTCCAGGATCGGGTCGCCGACCAGCCTCAATCCGGCAAGCTCGCCTTCGGTCTGGAACGGACTGACGACGACCGCAGCGTCGACCTGCCCCTGCGCCACCGCCTGCAGTGAGGTCTTGAACGGCAATGCAGTGAACTTCACCTTCGCCGGATCGGCGCCGGCCGCCTTCATCTGCATCTTCGTCGTCAACGTCGTCAGCGAGGTCAGCGCGTTGGTCGCGACCGTCTTGCCTTCGAGATCCTTGTAGCCCTTGATCGGCGAGTCCGGCTTGACGACGACGCCGCTGTGGCCGCGCCCGTCGCCCTGCGCCCGGTACGACGCCGTCATCACGTACTTCAGCTTCGCGCCCTTGGAGATCGCGATCGCGACCGGAAACCACGCCGCAGCGGCGGCATCGTAGGTGCCGTTCAAGACGCCGGTGACGACCGCCGGCCCGGAGTCGTTGGTCGAGAACGTGACGTCGAGCCCGGCGTCCTTGTAGAAGCCCTTCGCCTGCGCGTAGAGGAAGGGCTCGGCGTCGAGCACCGGCACCATCGCGATATCGAGCTTCACGGCGTCGGCGCCGTGGGCGTCGAGCGCGAACGCGAACGCCGCCGCGGCGGCCATCGCCGCCAGCATCCGGCGGCGTGCAAGGGCAAGCGTCGTCATCGTCGGTGTCTCCTGTGGGGTTTGTCGATCACTTCGCTTCGGCCGCAGTGCGCTGGATCTGCCGGTCCAGCAGCGACATCAGCTCGCGCCGGTACTCGTCGAACGCCGGCAGGCCCTTGGTGTCGACCTGGTTGCGGCCCTTGCCGAGTTCGACGTCGATGATCTTGCGCACCCGCGTCGGCGAGCGGC
>JBDHSE010000428.1:0-2754 GCA_039807955.1 Ideonella sp.
TGATCGAGAACATCGCGCGCCGTGCCGGCTCGCGCGACGTGTCGGTGGCCGACGTGCAGTCGCTCGCGCGCTGGCCGGACGGCGGCGACGAGGCGTCGCTCGCGTTCATGCCGGCGCGGGTGCTGATGCAGGATTTCACCGGCGTGCCGGCCGTCGTCGACCTCGCCGCGATGCGCAGCGAGGTGGCGCGCGCCGGCGGCGACCCCAGGCAAGTCAACCCGTTCGTGCCGGTCGATCTGGTGATCGACCACTCGGTGCAGGTCGATCGCTTCGGCACGCCCGACGCCTACGCGATCAACCTCGAATGGGAATACAAGCGCAACCGCGAGCGCTACGCGCTGCTGAACTGGGCGCAGCAGGCGTTCAAGGGCTTTCGCGTCGTGCCGCCCGGCATGGGCATCTGCCATCAGGTGAACCTCGAGCACCTCGGCCAGGTCGTCATCGAGCGCGACGGCTGGGTCTTCCCCGACACCCTCGTCGGCACCGACTCGCACACGCCGATGATCAACGGCCTGGGCGTCCTCGGCTGGGGCGTCGGCGGCATCGAGGCCGAGGCGGCGATGCTCGGCCAGCCGATGTTCCTGCCCAAGCCGATCGTCGTCGGCATCCGCACCCGCGGCCAGTTGCCGCCCGGCACGACGGCGACCGACCTCGTGCTGACGATGACGCAGATGCTGAGGAAGCACGGCGTCGTCGGCAAGTTCGTCGAGTTCTTCGGCCCGGGGTTGTCGAGCCTCGCGATCGCCGACCGCGCGACGCTCGCCAACATGTCGCCCGAAGGCGGCGCGACGGCGACGCTGTTCCCGGTCGACGCCAACACGCTCGCCTACCTGCGCCTGACCGGGCGCGGCGCGGCCGCCGACCTCGCCGAGCGCTACACGCGCGAGCAGGGCCTGTTCCGCTCCGACGACGACGCCGAGCCGGCGTTCAGCGAGGTGCTCGACCTCGACCTCGGCAAGGTCGAGCCGAGCATGGCCGGCCCGAAGCGGCCGCAGGATCGGGTTTCGCTCGCGGGCGTCGCGCAATCGTTTCGCACCGGCATGGGCGGTGCGGCGGCGCAGGTCAGCGCCAAGCAGATCTCCGGGCTCGACAACGAGCACGACGCGAAGGCGGGCGAGGTGCTGAAGGCTTCGCCCGAGCATCTGCACGAGCCCGCGTCGGCAGCGGCGGTGACGCACGGCTCGGTCGTCATCGCCGCGATCACGAGCTGCACCAACACGTCGAACCCGTCGGTGATGGTCGCCGCCGGCTTGCTCGCGAAGAAGGCGGTCGAGGCCGGGCTGCACGTCAAGCCGTGGGTGAAGACCTCGCTTGCGCCGGGCTCGCGCGTCGTCACCGACTACCTCGACCGCGCCGGGCTCACGCCGTATCTCGAGAAGCTCGGCTTCGCCCTCGTCGGCTACGGCTGCACGACGTGCATCGGCAACTCCGGCCCGCTGCCCGACGAGGTCGCAAAGGCCGTGACGGCGAAGGACCTGGCGGTCGCGTCGGTGCTCTCGGGCAACCGCAACTTCGAGGGCCGCATCCATGCGCAGGTGAAGGCGAGCTATCTGGCGTCGCCGCCGCTCGTCGTCGCCTTCGCGCTCGCCGGCACCGTGCTGTGCGACATGACGACCGACGCCCTCGGCAGCGGCAAGGACGGCAAGCCGGTGTACCTGAAGGACATCTGGCCGACCGCGGCCGAGGTGCAGTCGCTCGTCGCGTCGTCGCTGACGAACGAGCAGTTCGAGAAGGAGTACAGCCGCATCTTCGCCGGCGACGACAAGTGGAAGGCGATGCCGGCGCCGACCGGCAACATGTTCGAGTGGGATTCGCAATCGACCTACGTGCGCGAGCCGCCGTTCTTCATCGACTTCGCGGCCGAACCGGCGCCGTTCGCCGACATCGCCGGCGCGCGCGCGCTCGCCGTCCTCGGCGACTCGATCACGACCGACCACATCTCGCCAGCCGGCGCGATCGGCGCCGCATCGCCGGCCGGCCAGTACCTCGTCGCTCACGGCGTCGCGCCCGATGAATTCAACAGCTTCGGCTCGCGCCGCGGCAACCACGAGGTGATGATGCGCGGCACCTTCGGCAACATCCGGCTGCGCAACCAGATGGTGCCGGGCGCCGAAGGGCCGTGGACGGTGCACCTGCCGGACGGCGCGAAGGCGAGCATCTACGACGCCTCGATGCGCTACCAAGAGGAGGGCACGCCGCTCGTCGTCGTCGCCGGCGCCGAGTACGGATCGGGCAGCTCGCGCGACTGGGCGGCCAAGGGCTCGGCGCTGCTCGGCATCAAGGCGATCATCGCCCAGAGCTACGAACGCATCCACCGCAGCAACCTCGTCTGCATGGGCGTGCTGCCGCTGCAGTTCAAGGACGGCGACTCGGCGCAGTCGCTCGCGCTCGACGGCAGCGAGACCTACACGATCACCGGCCTCGCCGGCGGCATCGAGCCGAAGCAGCTCGCGAAGGTCGCGGTGACGCGCAGGGACGGCTCGAAAACCGGGTTCGACGCCATCGTTCGCATCGACGCCCACGCCGAGGTCGAGTACTTCCGCCACGGCGGCATCTTGCAGATGGTGCTGCGCCAGTTGCTGACGAAGTGAGCGGCGCGCCGGCGCCGCGCGCACGCGGCGCCGGGCGTCAGGGCGACGTCGCGGCGGACACCAGCACGTCGCCCATCGCTTCGGCGAGCACGTGCGAGGTGACGCTGCCGAGCAGCAGTTCCTCGGCGGCGTTCTGGCCGTGCTTGCCGACGACGATCAGGTC
>JBDHSE010000429.1:0-2746 GCA_039807955.1 Ideonella sp.
AGGATGTTCGAGAACTCCTCGATGAAGGTCTCGAGCTGGATCGCGATGCGGTCGATGTCGCGCGCGAAGCGGTTGTACGCGATCACCGCCGGGATCGCCGCGAAGAGGCCGATCGCCGTCGCGACAAGCGCCTCGGCGATGCCCGGGGCGACGGTCGCGAGCGTCACCTGCTGCAGGTTCGACAGCCCGATGAACGCATGCATGATGCCCCAGACCGTGCCGAACAGGCCGACGTACGGCGACACCGAACCGACCGACGCGAGGAATGACAGGTTGGTCTCGATCGCGTCGAGCTCGCGCTGGAAGCTCGCCCGCATCGCGCGCCGCGCGCCGTCGAGCAGCATGCCGGCGTCGGCGACGCGGCGCTCGCGCAGCTTCATGAACTCGCGCATGCCGGAGGCGAAGATGCGTTCCATCGGTGACGAGGCGGCCTTCTGCGCGGCGTCGGCGTAGAGGTCGTTCAGGCTCTTGCCGGCCCAGAAGTCGCGCTCGAAGTCGTCGTTGCCAACGCGCACCTTGCGAAGCGAAACGATCTTCGCGAAGATCGCGCTCCAGCTCGCGAGCGAGACGATCAAAAGGCCGGCCATCACGACCTGCACGATGAAGCTCGCGTGCATCACGAGCGTGAAGATGGAGAGGTCCTGGTTCATGCAGTGGCTTGCGCGCCCGGCTCGGGCAGGGTGATCGGAATGCGCCGCGGGCGCAGGTTCGCGGAGTCCACGCAGGCGATGCGGATCGTCCCCTCGGCAAGCAGCGCGCCGCCGCGCCAGGCCTGCTGCTCGATCGTCATCGTCGCGCGGCCGGCTTCGCGCACGTCGACCGTGACGGCGAGCAGGTCGTCGAGCCGGGCCGGCGCCAGATAGCGCACGCTGGTGTCGGAGACGACGAAGATCGCCCCCGTCTCGTCGCGCAGCCGCTGCTGCGAGTGGCCGAGCGATCGTAGCCACTCGGTGCGCGCGCGCTCGAAGAACTTGAGGTAGTTGGCGTAGAACACGACGCCGCCGGCGTCGGTGTCCTCCCAGTACACGCGCAAGGTGTGCGTGAAAGCGGGCGTCTTCGGGGGCAAGGTCATCGGCGATGCGCGGGGTGCGCCGGGAATTATGCGCGAGCCGATCGCGTGCCTTGCGTTCGCAGGCGCGTCAAAGCGCGTCGACTCATCGCTGTGCGGCTGTGTGCGGCGAGCGCGATCGCGGCCGGCGCCCGGTGACCGGTATCGACATCGATTCGCGCGGCGCCACGGGTGGTCACTGTCTGCACCGCCGCCTGGCGCTGCGACCAGACGAACCAGGTGGCGATGAGCGCGAGCAGCAGCGCGGCGCCGAGCAGCCA
Organism: Ideonella sp.; assembly: GCA_039807955.1. GTDB lineage: Bacteria > Pseudomonadota > Gammaproteobacteria > Burkholderiales > Burkholderiaceae_C > CAIKUF01. The sequence continues at coordinate 1,330 of JBDHSE010000429.1, forward strand.
CGGCACACGTCGCGCGCCGCGCGGTGCCGGTGCGCTGGGCGCTGCCGGCGTCGACGCTGTCGACGCGGCGCCGCCGGCGCGCTCGTCCTGATACGCGCGCAGTGCGCGTGCCATCGCGCCGGCCGAGGGGTAGCGGCCGTCGGGGTACTTCGCCATCGCGCGCGCCGCGATGCGCGCGAGCGCGGCCGGCACGCCGGGCGCGATAGTGTCGGCCGGCGGCGGCACGTGCTCGAGCACCGCGCGCTGGATCTGCGCGAGTTCGCTGCCTTCGAACGGCCGCGCGCCGGCCAGCAACTCGTAGAGCACGACGCCGAGCGAGAAGACGTCGCAGCGCGCGTCGGTCGGCTGCTGCAGGATCTGCTCGGGCGCCATGTAGTACGGCGAGCCGCCGCAGACCTCGGCGTCGTCGCCGGCGTCGATCTGGTGCGTCAGGCGCGCGATGCCGAAGTCGAGCACGCGCGGCTGGCTGCGCCCGACCATGAAGATGTTGGCCGGCTTGATGTCGCGGTGGATGACGCCGTGTGCATGGGCGTAGGCGAGCGCGTCGGCGACCTTCGCCGCGAGCTGCGCCGCCTGCGCCGGCGTCGGCCGCCAGCCCTCGTCGAGCAGGCGGCGCAAGTCGACGCCCTTGAGCAGTTCCATCGCGATGTAGGCGCCACTGTCGGCGAGCCCGGCGTCGAACACGGTGACGATGTTCGGGTGCGACAGCGCGGCGGCTGCGCGCGCCTCGTGCATGAAGAGCGCGTCGAAGTTTTCGCGCTCGGCGGGCGGCACGGCGACGTGCACGGTCTTGATCGCGACGAGCCGCGAGAGCACCGGGTCGTGCGCGGCGTAGACGGTGGCGAGGCCGCCTTCGCCGATGCGGTACTTGAGGTCGTAGCGCGCGATGCGGCCGATGCTCGGCAGCTCGCCCGCGGCGACGCCCGGCGGGTTGGTCGAGAACACGGCGCGCGGACCGCGGGCAAGGTCGGCGTCGTCGCTCCAGCCGGCGATGCCGGGCAGGCTCGCCTGCGGGCCGAGGGTCAGGTCTTCCGGTGGCGGCGGCGCGGAGGTGGGCGGCTTCACGGCGCGCGCGTGCGGCTCACAGCACGGCGGCGAGCCGCTGCACCGCTTCCTGCAGGCGCGGCAGCGAGTTCGCGTACGACAGGCGAACGAAGCGTTCGGCCGCGTCGCGCCCGAAGTCGCGCCCCGGCGTCATCGCGACGTGGGCGCGGCGCATCATGTCGAACGCGAAGTCCCAGCTGCTCGCGGCGTGGCGCGAGACATCGGCCCAGACGTAGAACGCGCCGTCGGGCGCGACCGGCACCGCGAGGCCGAGCGATTCGAGCGCCGGCACGAGGAAGTCGCGCCGGGCGCGGAACTCGGCGCGCCGGCGTTCGTACTCGGCGATCGACTCGGGCTCGAAGCAGGCGAGCGC
>JBDHSE010000430.1:0-2736 GCA_039807955.1 Ideonella sp.
GGGGCCTCGGCTGGGAGGTGTGGTTGAACGGCATGGAGGTCACCCAGTTCACCTACTTCCAGCAGGTGGGCGGCATCGACTGCCGGCCGATCACCGGCGAGATCACGTACGGCCTCGAGCGCCTCGCGATGTACCTGCAGGGCGTCGACAACGTCTTCGACCTGGTCTGGACCGAGGGCCTCGCCTATCGCGACGTCTACCACCAGAACGAGGTCGAACAAAGCACCTACAACTTCGAGCACAGCGACGTCGCCTTCCTGCTGCAGGCGTTTGCCGCACACGAGGCGCAGAGCCGGCACTTGATGGACGAGCGGCTCGCGCTGCCGGCGTACGAGCAGTTGCTGAAGGCGGCGCACACCTTCAACCTGCTCGACGCGCGCGGCGCGATCAGCGTGACCGAACGCGCCGCCTACATCGGCCGCATCCGCGTGCTCGCGCGCGCCGTCGCGCAGAGCTATCTCGAAAGCCGCGCGCGGCTGGGCTTTCCGATGGCGCCGCGCGCCTGGGCCGGCGAGGTGCAGGCGCAGCTCGAGAAGGCAGTCCAGGCATGACGGCCGGCACGAAGAACCTGCTCGTCGAACTCTTCGTCGAGGAGTTGCCGCCGAAGGCGCTGAAAGCGCTCGGCGAGGCGTTCGCGGCGATCCTCGCGCGCGAGCTGCATGCGCAGGGGCTGGCGGGCGCGCATTCGGCGCTGACGCCTTATGCGACGCCGCGGCGCCTTGCCGTCCACATCTCGGGCATCGCGGCGCAGGCCGCCGACAAGGCGGTGTCGCACAAGCTGATGCCGGTGGCGGTCGGCATCGGCGCTGACGGCAATGCGACCCCGGCGCTGCTGAAAAAGCTCGCCGCGCTCGGCGCCGATGCGAGCGTCGTGCCGAGCCTCGCGCGCCGCGCCGACGGCAAATCGGAGACGCTCTTTCTCGACAGCATCGCGCCCGGCGCGATGCTCGCCGCCGGGCTGCAAAAGGCGCTCGACGCCGCGATCGCCGGCCTGCCGATCCCGAAGCTGATGCAGTACCAGCTCGCCGACGGCTGGACGAGCGTGCAGTTCGTGCGGCCGGCGCATGGCCTCGTCGCGCTGCACGGTGCGGACGTGGTGCCGGTCGCCGCGCTCGGGCTCGAGGCCGGGCGCCAGACGCGAGGCCATCGCTTCGAGGCGCAGATCGACCCCGTCGTGCTGCAGGACGCCGACCACTATGCCCGCCAGCTCGAGGAGCAGGGCGCCGTCGTCGCGAGCTTTGCCGCGCGGCGCAGCGACATCGCGCGCCAGCTGCAGCTCGCGGCGTCGAAGGAGGGATTGACGCCGATCGACGACGATGCGCTGCTCGACGAAGTGACCGCCCTCGTCGAGCGGCCGAACGTGCTCGTCTGCCGCTTCGAGGCCGAGTTCCTCGCCGTGCCGCCGGAATGCCTGATCCTGACGATGAAGGCAAACCAGAAGTACTTCCCGCTGCTCGACGCCGAAGGTAGGCTGACGAACAGATTCCTCGTCGTCAGCAATATCCGGCCCGACGACGCGAGCCGTGTGATCGAGGGCAACGAGCGCGTCGTCCGCCCGCGGCTGGCCGACGCCAAGTTCTTCTTCGACCAGGACCGCCGGCGCACGCTAGCGTCGCGCGTCGCGGCGCTCGACGGCGTCGTCTACCATGGCCGGCTCGGCAGCCAGGGCGAGCGCGTGCAGCGCGTGCGCGCCATCGCGCGCGAGATCGCCGCGCAACTCGGCGGCGCGAGCGCCGCCGCGCTCGCCGACCGCGCAGCGCTGCTCGCCAAGGCCGACCTGCTGACCGACATGGTCGGCGAGTTCCCCGAGCTGCAGGGCACGATGGGCGGCTACTACGCGCGCAACGACGGCGAGTCCGACGCGGTCGCGTTCGCGATCGAGGACCACTACCGGCCGCGCTTTGCGGGCGACGCGCTGCCGCGCAACGCGACCGGCATCGCGCTCGCGCTCGCCGACAAGCTCGAGACGCTCGCCGGCCTGTTCGGCATTGGCCAGCTGCCGACCGGCGACAAGGACCCGTTCGCGCTGCGCCGCCATGCGCTCGGCGTCGTTCGCATGCTCGTCGAGCGCGACCTGGCGCTTGCGATCGGGCCGCTGATCGACACCGCGTTCAAGACCTTCGGCGCGGCGCACGGCCAGCAGCAGGCCGCGGTCGGCGCCTTCGTCCACGAGCGCCTCGTCGGCTACCTGCGCGACCTGGGCTACGGCGCGAAAGAGGTCGACGCCGTCACCGCGCTGCAGCCCGAACGCTGGGGCGACCTGCCCCGGCGCCTCGCCGCGGTGCGGGCGTTTTCGCAGATGCCCGAAGCCGCGCCGCTCGCGGCGGCGAACAAGCGCGTCGGCAACATCCTGAAGAAGTCGGACGCCGGCGCCGCAGCGCAGGTCGATGAAGCCCTGCTGAAGGAGCCGGCCGAAACCGCGCTGCACGCCGCCGTGCAGCACGTGCAGCCGCAGGCCGACGCCGCCTTCGAGCGCGGCGACTACGCCGCGTCGCTACAGGCGCTTGCCGCGCTGAAGGCGCCGGTCGATGCCTTTTTCGACAGCGTGATGGTCAACGCCGAAGACGCCGCCTTGCGCGCCAACCGCCTCGCGCTGCTCGCGCAACTGCACGCCGCGATGAACCGCGTCGCCGATTTGTCGAGGCTCGCCGCGTGAGCCGCGTAAGAGGGGCCCCGCGCAGCGGGGATCGAAGCGAGCGAACGCGGCGCGCTGGCGACCTCTCGAAAGTGTCGCGG
>JBDHSE010000431.1:0-2728 GCA_039807955.1 Ideonella sp.
TCTCGTCGCTCGCCAGCGCTTCGATCTGCGCGGCGTCGAGGCCGATCCAGACCGTGGCGAGCGCGGCGCGCAGCAGCGTCTCGCGCGTCGGATCGACGATCGCGGCGAGCAGGCGCTCGAGTTCCTCGGCGTCGCTGCCGCGAAAGACGCTCGCCTGCGACAGCTCGACGCTTGCGACGCCAAGCCGCGCGAGCGCCTCGCGCATCCGCGCACCCTGCGCGTGGCTGCGAACGAGCACCGCGATGTCGCCGGCACGCAGCGGCGCGCCGCCCAGCGCGATCTCGCCGCGTTGCCCGGCGCTGATCAGGCGTGCGATTTCGGCCGCCGTCGCCTGCGCGGCGGCGGCGAGCGCGGCGGGCTTCTTCAACGCCGGCTCGCCGGCGAGGCCGCTTTCGCCGCCTGCATCGGCGGCGTCTGTCGGCAGCATCCACGCCTGCAGCGGCGCGGTGTCAGCGGCCGGCGTGCTGCGGTCGACGAACGCCTTGCGCGGCTTGTCGCCGAAGCCGACCGGCTGGAAGGCGAGGCCTTCGAGCATGAAGGCGCGATCGTTCGCGCCGAAGAGCGCGTTCGTCGCATCGATCAGCGGCTCGCAGGCGCGCTGGTTGTCGGCGAGCGTCGCCTCGGACGACGCCTCGGCGCGCGCCGCGAGGTAGGTCGGCAGGTCGGCGTTGCGAAAGCTGTAGATCGCCTGCTTCGGGTCGCCGACGAGGAAGACCGGAAGCCGGTGTCCGGCAGCGTAGATGCGGCGCAGGATCGCGAACTGCAGCGGGTCGGTGTCCTGGAACTCGTCGACCAGCGCCGCCGGGAAGCGCTCGCGCAACGCGCCGGCGAGCGCGGGCGCGTCGGCGAGCCGGTCGTGCAGGTTGGCGAGCATGTCGTCGAAGGCGACGACGCGGCTCGCGCGCTTGGCCTTTCGCACCGCGGCGGCGCCTTCGGCGAGCAGTTCGCGCAGCAGCGCGAGGCGGGCGCGGGCGAGCAGGGTTTCGGTCTGCGCGCGCAGGTCGAGCGAGCGCTGCGCGGCATCGAAGAACGGATGCGCGGGCGCGGTGCAGCCCTTCTTCGTCGCGGTCGATAACCTGGCGCTGCCGAACAGCGTCGCCTTGTCGGGCTCGGTTTCGAAGGTCGCGAGGGCGTCGGCGCAGGCGAGCAGGCCGTCCCATTCCTGCGCGCCGGCATCGATCGCGTCGGGCTTGTAGCTGCCGGCGTTGAGTTGCGAGCGGCCGGCTTGCAGGCAGCCCACGATCTCGCCGCGCCCGGCGCGCCACTGATCGCGCGCGGCCTCGTGCGCGGCGGCGAACGCGGCCGCGGTGTCGGCGAGCGGCGCGGCGCCATCCGCTGCTTCGGCCGGCCAGCGCACCTCGGCGAGCGGCTTTTGCAACTGGCGGCGCAGCAGCTCGGCGAACCGTTCGGGCGAGTCCTTGCGCTGCACGAGGAACGCGGCGAGCGCGGCGTCGAGCGTGTCGCCGGCGATGCGGCGGCGCCAGAAGTCGTTCGCCGCTTGCAGGACGAACTCGTCGTCGTCGGCGACCGCGTCGAGCGAGAGCGGCATCTGCGACACGAACGGCGTGTCGGCGAGCGCGCGCTGGCAAAAGCCGTGAATCGTCAGGATCGACGCCTCGTCGAAGGTCTGGAGCGCAAGCTCGAGCGTTTTCTCGATGTCGCGATCGGCGAGTCCGTGCGCGCCGCGCAGCCCGGCGACGAAGCGCGGCACGAACGGATCGGCACCGCCTGTCATGCCGTCGCGAACGTAGGCGAGCGTCTCGGCGATGCGGCTGCGGATGCGCTCGCGCAGCTCGGCCGTCGCCGCCTTCGTGAACGTGACGACGAGGATCTGCTGCACCTGCAGCCCGCGTTCGAGCAGCAGCCGCAGGTACAGACCGCACAGCGCCCACGTCTTGCCGGTGCCGGCCGAAGCCTCGATCAGGTTCGTGCCTTCGAGGGCGCAGGTGTAGACGTCGAAGTGCGGCGCGGGGGCCGTCATGTCAGTGACTCCACCGCGCGGTGCGCATCTGGCGACGCATGAAACGATGGTACGGGCGGCACCTGCCGGCCAAGGAGGTAGCGCGGCAGGGCTGCTGACCCTCACCCCAACCCTCTCCCGCGAGCGGGAGAGGGAGCAGGCCAACTCCGTCTCCCGCGCGCGGGAGAGGGGGCCTACGTGCCCCACTCGACGCCAAGTTGGCCCAGCCCTTTCCCGCGCGCGTGAGATGGAGCAGACCAACGCTGTTTCCCATGCGCGGGTGCGGAGGCAGACCAACTCCCTCTCCCCTCGGGGAGAGGGATGGGGTGAGGGGGCCCTGCCGCACGGGCCGACGCCGAACGCGCTGCCCGACCTGCGTTCTCACTTCAAACCCTCCGCAACATGCGCGAGCAGCGGCGCGAAGACGGCGTTCGCGCAGCGCTCGAACTCGCCGAAGCCGTCGCCCATCGGATCGGGCAGGCCGCGCAGCGCGAGGCGGTACGCCGGGTCGGCCGATTCGGCGTGCGGGCGTTGATCGGTCGCCTTCCATGCCGATGCCGCCTTCGCCGCGTTCTTGTCGTTGACCATGTAGGCCCAGGCGGTCTTCGGAAAGAAGTAGAGCGGCTCTTGCAGGCCGCGTTCGTAGAGCAGGACGAGTTCGCGCAACACATCGCGCGCCGCATCGACCGGCCGCAGCACGATCGTCTCGTCCTGCGCGAGCCAGGTCGTGCGCGGCGCGACACCCGGCGGCGTATCGGCGCACAGCAG
>JBDHSE010000432.1:0-2717 GCA_039807955.1 Ideonella sp.
TGTACGACCGCGACGCGCCGCTCGCCGCGGTGAACCGGCGCATCAGCATCATCGTCATGAACCGCGAGGCCGAGGACCGGCTGCTCGCCTCGGGCGCGCAACTCGCGCAGGCGCTGCCGGCGGTAGCTGCGCCTTCCGCCAACGCGCCCGCACAACCTGCCACCCCGCACGAACCACCCCGATGAAGACGCTGACTGACATGCGATTCCTGATCGTCGATGACTTTTCGACCATGCGCCGCATCATCCGCGGCCTGTTGAAGGAGATCGGCTACGAGAACGCCGACGAGGCCGAAGACGGCGTGCAGGCGCTCAACGTGCTGCGCAACGCGGCGTTCGACTTCGTCATCAGCGACATCAACATGCCCAACATGAACGGCTTCGAGCTGCTGCAGGCGATCAAGGCCGACGAGACGCTGCAGCACCTGCCGGTGCTGATGGTGACCGCCGAGGCGCGCAAGGAAGACATCGTGCGCGCCGCACAGCAGGGCGCCGCCGGCTACATCGTCAAGCCGTTCACGAAGGCTACGCTGGAGGAGAAGGTGGCCAAGATCATGCAGAAGAAGCTCGCGGCGGCGGCCTGAGGGCAGGGCGATGAAGATCGACGACCTGCCCGTGCCGGCGCGCGAGACCGGCGCGCCGCCCGCCGTCTATCGCCAGCTCGGCGAGCTGACGCGGCTGCTGCACGACGCGCTCGAGCAGCTTGGCGTGATGACGCAACTGCGCCTCGCCGCCGACGGCCTGCCCGACGCCCGCAGCCGCCTCGGCTACGTCGCGAGAAAGACCGGCGAAGCGGCCGAGAAGGTGCTCGATGCGGTCGACGCGGCCAAGCTCGAACAGTCACGCATCGCCGACCAGGCGCGCCGCATCGCCGGCGCAGTCGCCGCCGATCCGGCGCACACGCCGAACGCCGCGGCGCTGATCGCCTTCGCATCCGAGATCGAGGCCGCGAGCGCGCGCACCGACCGCCACCTGACCGACATCATGCTCGCGCAGGACTTCCACGACCTCACCGGCCAGGTCGTCGCCAAGGTCGTGACGCTCGCCGCCGACCTCGAGGACAGCCTCGTCAAGCTGCTGCTGCAGGCCGCGCCCGCCGATGCGCCGCGCGCTGCCGAACCCGCGACGCTGCATGGCCCGGTCGTCGATCCGGACGCACGCACCGATGCTGTCGCGAGCCAGCGCGAGGTCGATGATCTGCTGGCGAGCCTGGGGTTCTGACAGCGTCTGGTTTGCCGGCGCGTGAGCAAGCTCGCGCGAGGACGGCAAGACGCGCGCTCGCCCGCACCGGGCCAGAGGCGCGATTGCAGCCGCGACGCGTCGGCCGAAGCCCGGCGTTCGTGCGCTGCGCGGTTTCCCGCTCAGCCGACGCGAAGCAACTTCGCGCCGGCCACCTTCGCCGCGCCCTTGTCGAACGTCCACAGCGGCTGCTCGCCGGCCTGCGCCGCCAAGGCGGCATGCAGGCAGTCGGCAAAATCGGCGGAACCCTCGCGATGGAGCTGCAGTGCGACTTCGAGGGCGCGTTCGGACTCGAAGCTCAGCTCCGCGGCCGAGAACAGGCTCGAAAGCACCAGCAGCACATCGTTCTTGCCGTAGCCGAAGCTGGCGCGCAGCACCCACTCGAACTCGAGCGCGACCGTCACCGGTATGAAGATCGATCTCTTCTCGGCGAGGCATTTCGCGATCAGGCGCCTGGCGGCGGCGAACTGCGCGGCGTCGTCGCGCACGACATAGCGGACCAGCACGTTGGTGTCGAGCGCCGGCATGAAGCCCTCAGCGCCAGGGGTTCATGTCTTCGATACGCACCCGCTTGCCCTTGCGCGCGTCGAGCATGCCGGCCATGTCGAGGATCGACTTGCTCTTGGCCCTGACGATGATGGTGCCGTCGGGCATTACCGACCAGACGAGTCGGGTCCCCGGCTTGGCGTCCACCAAAGCCCGGATGTCGGCCGGCACGGTTGTCTGGCCTTTCGTCGTGATGGTGGATTCAGCCATGACGAGCTCCTTACTCAGGAGCTAATTGTAATGCAGAGGCGAATGCACGGGGACGCGTCCGAAATTTGATCTCGGCATGAGAGCCCGGATGCCGGCAGCCATCGCGCCCATCACCCACAGCGCCGAACTGGCCCGCCAAGACCCTTCTTTTCGAGCTCAGGTTCTTGCCTGCCGCCGGAACAATGACAGCGCCCATGCAGCGGGCGCTTCATCGTTTCCATGGCCGACCAGGACGCACAGGACCGCAACCTTCCCGCCTCGCAGCGCAAGCTGGACAAGGCGCGGGAGGACGGGCAGGTCGCGCGCTCGCGCGATCTCGGGCACTTCGCCGCGATCGCGGCGGGCGGCGCGGCGCTCGTCGTCATGGCGCCGATGCTTGCCGATCTGCTCGCGCAGATGGTGCGCCGCGCGTTGCGCTTCGACGTCCATGCGGTGCTCGAACCGGCCGCGATGGCCGAGCGGCTGGCCGAGCTTGCGCCGGCGCTGCTGCTCGTCGCGGTCCCCTTGGGCGTGCTGCTCGCGCTCGTCGCCGCTGCAGGCAGCGCGGTAGCGGGCGGCTGGGTCTGGAGCCTGAAGCCGCTGCGCTTCAAGCTCGAGACGCTGAACCCGCTCGCCGGCATCAAGCGCATCGCGTCGAAGCAGCAGCTCGTCGATACCGTGAAGGCGAGCGCGCTCGCGGTGCTGCTGGTCGGCATCGGTGCGATCTACCTGCGCTCGCACCTG
>JBDHSE010000433.1:0-2695 GCA_039807955.1 Ideonella sp.
GCGGCGCGCATGGACGCCCACCTCGCGATCCTCGACGCGAAGGAAAAGAACCTCGCCGCGAAGAAGGCCGACACCGGCGAGCGCATCCCCTACTTCTGCAGCGGCTGCCCGCACAATACCTCGACGCGCGTTCCCGAAGGCTCGCGCGCCGTCGCCGGCATCGGCTGCCACTTCATGGCGGTCTGGATGAACCGCAGCACCGTGAGCTTCAGCCAGATGGGCGGCGAGGGCGTGTCGTGGGTCGGCCAGGCGCCGTTCACGACCGACCGCCACATCTTCGCCAACCTCGGCGACGGCACCTACTACCACTCGGGGCTGCTCGCGATCCGCCAGGCGATCGCGGCCGGCGTCAACATCACCTACAAGGTGCTCTTCAACGACGCCGTCGCGATGACCGGCGGCCAGCCTATCGACGGCACGCTGAAGGTGCCCGAGATGACGCGCGAACTCGACGCCGAGGGCGCGAAGCAAATCGTCGTCGTCACCGACGAGCCCGAAAAATACGCCGGGGCGAAGGGCCTTGCCCCGGGCGTCACGGTGCGCCATCGCGACGAACTCGACGCGGTGCAGAAGGAACTGCGCGAGGTCGAAGGCTGCACCGTCATCGTCTACGACCAGACCTGCGCCACCGAGAAGCGGCGCCGGCGCAAGCGCGGCACCCTTTCGACACCGGCCAGGACCGTCATCATCAACGAACTCGTCTGCGAAGGCTGCGGCGACTGCTCGGTGCAGAGCAACTGCCTGTCGGTCGAGCCGCTCGAAACCGAGTTCGGCCGCAAGCGGCAAATCAACCAGAACACGTGCAACAAGGACTTCTCGTGCGTGAAGGGCTTCTGCCCGAGCTTCGTCACGGTCGAAGGCGGGCAGCGCAAGGCGGCGGCGAAGGCCGGCGCGGCAAGGCCCGACCCGTTCCTGCTTCCGCCGCTGCCCGAGCCGGCATTGCCGGCGTCGGCGCAGGCGTACGGCATCGTCGTCGGCGGCGTCGGCGGCACCGGCGTCATCACGATCGGCCAGTTGCTCGGCATGGCGGCACACCTCGACGGCAAGGGCGTCGTCACGCAGGACGCCGGCGGCCTCGCGCAAAAGGGCGGCAGCACGTGGAGCCACGTGCAGATCGCCGACCGCGAGGACGCGATTCACACGACGCGCGTCGGCAGCGCCGACCTCGTCATCGGCTGCGACCCGCTCGTCGCCGCGAACAAGGCGACGATGGCGGTGATGCGCGAAGGCCGCACCTTTGTTGCGCTCAACACCCACGGCACGCCGACCGCGGCGTTCGTCACGAACCCGGACTGGCGCTTCCCGCAGGGGCAGTGCGAGGCGGCGATAAAGGACGCTGTCGGCGCCGGACTCGTCGGCGGCGTCGATGCCGAGCGGCTCGCGGTCGGGCTCGTCGGCGACTCGATCTACACCAACCCGCTGCTGCTCGGCTTCGCGTGGCAGCAGGGCCGCGTGCCGCTGTCGCACGCATCGCTGATGCGCGCGATCGAACTCAACGCGGTGCAGGTCGCAAACAACAAGGCGGCGTTCGAATGGGGCCGGCGCGCGGCGCACGACGCGGCGGGCGTGGACGCGATCCTGAAGTCAGCGACGGCCACGGCGCAGGTGATCGAGTTCGCGAAGAAGCCCGGCCTGCCCGAGATGATCGCAACGCGCGTCGAGTTCCTCACCGCCTACCAGGACGCGGCGTACGCGGCGCAGTACAGCGCCTTCGTCGACAAGGTTCGCGCGGCGGAAGCAAGGCATGCGGACGGCAACCAGCTCACCGAAGCCGTCGCGCGCTACCTCTTCAAGCTGATGGCGTACAAGGACGAGTACGAGGTCGCGCGGCTGCACACCGACCGTGCCTTTCTCGACCGCATCGCGTCGCAGTTCGAAGGCGACTACAAGCTCGTCCACCACCTCGCGCCGCCGCTCTTCGCGAAGCGCAACGACCAGGGCGAACTCGTCAAGCGCGCCTACGGGCCGTGGGTGCAGACCGCGTTTCGCGTGCTCGCCAGGATGAAGGGCCTGCGCGGCGGGCCGCTCGACCTCTTCGGCCGCAGCGCCGAACGCAGGGCCGAGCGCGCGCTGATCGGCGAGTACCGCGCCTGCATCGACGAGCTGCTCGCGACGCTGGCCGCCGAACGCCTCGCGCAGGCGGTCGAGATCGCGCGCATCCCCGAGGACATCCGCGGCTACGGCCACGTCAAGGATCGCCACCTCGCCGCGGCGCGCGCGAAGTGGGACAAGCTGATGGCCGAGTGGCGCGAGTCGGCCGTGCAACGGCGCGCAGCTTGAGGAGAGCGGCGCGGCGTGTTTCAGCCGCCCTCGGGCATGCCCTGCCAGAGCATGTCGTAGCCGAACTCGCGGCTTTCGGTGCACATCGCCCCGAGCGCGTCGAACTTCGAGCGAAAGATCGTATCGGCGTGCGACCTTTCGTGCTCCTCGAACGAGCGCCAGTAGGTGACGATCGCGTAGTGCTCGGCACCGGCCTCGGCGCCGCCGAGCGAGCCGCCCTCGGAGACGAAGCCGGTGAACTTGAACACCTGGCCGGCGATGAAGCCGCCCTTGTCGCCGCCGTAGGTCTCCTTGACGACGTTGCACATCTCGGCGACCGAGACCTCGACGTCGTCGAAGCTCACCCCGGGCTTCAACTTGACGGTGTTGAAAAGCATCTTGGCGCCGAACGGCAGCGTGATCGGTGCGTACATGG
>JBDHSE010000434.1:0-2692 GCA_039807955.1 Ideonella sp.
CGTGCTGTTCGGCGCCGACGATCTCGCCCCCGCGCTGCCGGTGTGCGACCACTACGCGGGCGTCGAGGCGCGCATGCACAAGAGCCTCGAGTTGCAGCGCGAACTCGGCCCGGTCTTCGACGTCACGCTCGATTGCGAGGACGGCGCGCCGGTCGGCGGCGAGGTCGAGCATGCACAGATGGTTGCCGAACTCGTCGATTCGCCCGCCAACGCGCACGACCGCGTCGGCGCCCGGCTGCACCCGGTGCATCACGCCGCGTTCGGCATCGACGCCGAGACCCTGGTCCACCGCTGCGGGCACCGGCTCGCCTACCTGATGCTGCCCAAGGTGAACGGCGTGGCCGACGTTCAGCGCGCCTGCGACGAGATCGACCATCACGCCCGCGTGTGCCGGCTCGAGCGTCCGATCCCGCTGCACGCGCTGATCGAGACGCACGGCGCGCTCGCCGAGGTCGCCGCGATCGCGGCGCACCCGCGCATCGAGTCGGTGTCGTTCGGGCTGATGGATTTCGTCGCCGCCCATCGCGGCGCGATCCCGCAATCGGCGATGAGCGCGACCGGCCAGTTCGAGCATCCGCTCGTCGTGCGCGCCAAGCTCGAGATCGCCGCCGCCTGCCACGCCCACAACAAGACGCCGTCGCACTGCGTCGTCACCGAGCTCAGGCAGCCCGAACTGCTCGAGGCGGCGGCCCACAAGGCGGCGCGCAGCTTCGGCTACACGCGCATGTGGAGCATCCACCCCGATCAGATCGAGCCGATCATCGACGCCTTCGCGCCGTCGGTCGCCGAGGTCGATCAGGCGGTCGAGATCCTGCTCGCCGCGCAGGCGGCGCAGTGGGCGCCGATCAGCCATCAGGGTGCCGGCGGCGCGACGCTGCACGACCGCGCGAGCTACCGCTATTTCTGGCACGTGCTCGAACTCGCGCTGCGCACCGGCCAGCCGTTGCCGGCGACGGTGCGCGAAGCGCTGTTCGGCGAAGCCGCGCCCTGAGAGGGTGTTTCCCAAATGAATGCACCCGCGTTGCCCCTCGCAAAGCGCGCAGACAAGGCGCGGCGCGCAGCCCAGGCTGGCCGCCTGGGCAAGCGGCGCAACGCGGTATGCGCGCTTTGCGAGGGGCAACCCGAAGGGCCGGGGCAGCCGAGGGCTCTGGCGGGCGTTGCGCCGCTTGCTCGGGCCACGCGGCCCGAGCCGCGCGGCGCGCCTACGCCAGCGCCCTCGGCTGCCCCGGCGCGGGCGCATTGATTTGGGAAACACCCTCTGACAGACGGCCATCGGATGAACGGCCCCGATTCGCGATTCGTTGCATTGACGCCCGATCCAGCGTCGAGATCGTCCGGCGCAGGCCGAAAACCTTCTACCCTCACCACCACGCGGAGCCCGCAGATGCGAAACATTTCGATCCAGATCCTGACGCTGGCCCTGGCGGCGTTTCTCGGTGCAAGTGTGCAGGCGCAATCCGACGCGCCCGCCAAGCCCACCAGGACAGCCAAGGCGAGCAAGAAGGCGCCGCAACCGGCAAGCTCGCGCGAAGTCCTCGATTCGCAGGCCAAGGCGATGGCGCTCGCGATCGCGACAAGCGAGGCGGTCGACGCCACTCAACTCGGCATCGCCGCCCGCGTGCTGACCGGAAAGGCCCAGTGCGAACTCGACCGCAGCGTCGACGTCGAGCCGCTCGCGGACAAGCCGGGCTACTTCCAGGTCAGCTTCAAGAACGCCAGCTACTACATGGTGCCGGAGGAGACGACGACCGGCGCCGTCAAGCTGGTCGAGAAGCGCTCGGGCGTGATCTGGCTCCAGATCCCGACCAAGTCGATGCTGCTCGACAGCCGCGAAGGCCATCGCCTCGTCGATGCCTGCACGCTCGCCGAGCAGCGCGCCGCGGTCGATGCCGTCGCCGCCGCGGCCAACAGCGCCGCGACGCCTTCGCCGGTCAAGAATTGACGCCGTTGCCGCGCGGCGCGCGACCTCGGCACCTCGTGGTCGTGCGTTTCGCGCCGGCAGGTTCGCCGACGTGACGCCGCGTCGGGCTACGCATTCCCCATCCCCACTTCACGAATACGCCAGGTTCAACATGCTGCAAGCCTATCGCCAACACGCCGCCGAACGCCAAGCGCTCGGCATCCCGCCGCTGCCGCTCGAAGCCAAGCAGGTGGCCGAGCTGATCGAGCTGATCAAGGCCCCGCCGAAGGGTGAGGAAGCCTTCCTGCTGGAGCTGCTGACCTACCGCGTGCCGCCGGGCGTGGACGACGCGGCCAAGGTCAAGGCGAGCTTCCTGGCCGCCGTCGCGCACGGCGAACTGAAGGTCGGCCTGATCGACAGGGCCAAGGCGACCGAACTGCTGGGCACGATGGTCGGCGGCTACAACGTGCACCCGCTGATCGAGCTGCTCGACGATGCCGAGGTCGCCGAGGCGGCAGCCGCGGGCCTGAAGAAGACGCTGCTGATGTTCGACTACTTCAACGACGTCGCTGCCAAGGCCAAGGCCGGCAACGCGAAGGCGCAGGAGGTGATGAAGAGCTGGGCCGACGCCGAGTGGTTCACCTCGCGCCCGGAGGTCGCACGGAAAATCACCGTCACCGTGTTCAAGGTGCCGGGCGAGACCAACACCGATGATCTCTCCCCCGCGCCCGACGCCTGGAGCCGCCCCGACATCCCGCTGCACTACCTGGCGATGCTGAAGAACAGCCGCCC
>JBDHSE010000435.1:0-2691 GCA_039807955.1 Ideonella sp.
TAGAGCGGCTCTTGCAGGCCGCGTTCGTAGAGCAGGGCGAGGTCGCGCAACACATCGCGCGCCGCATCGACCGGCCGTAGCACGATCGTCTCGTCCTGCGCGAGCCAGGTCGTGCGCGGTGCGACGCCCGGCGGCGTATCGGCGCACAGCAGCAGGTGGTGCAGCCAGGCGTCGATCGCGTCGCGCGCGCGAAGCGCGTCGTAGCGGTGGCGCACGAGGCCGCCGGCGCGCAGATCGGCAAATCCGGCGTGGACGCGCCAGGTGCGGCCCCCCGCTTCGAACCCGGCCTGCGCCGCGTGCGGCGGTTGCAGCGGCTCGGCGGTCAGCGCGTTCAACCGCGCCGCGAAGGCGTCGAGCGCGGCGAGTTCGCGGTCGAGGAAGTGGCGGCCGAACGCGCCGGCCGGCACTGCGGTGCCGGCGAGCGCGAGCGCGCGGGTGGCGGCCACGTTGTGCCCGGCGCGCAGGCCGGGCAGCAGTTGCGCGGCAAGCGCGTTGCGCGCCTGGAAGCCGGCGATGAAGGGCTCGTCGTCCTGCAGCTCATCTTCGGCCTTCGCGAGGGCGATGCGCAGGCGGCGCTTCAGCAGATAACGGCAGGGGTTGGCGAAGAAGCCGATCAGGTCGGCGAGCGCGACGTCGCACCACTCGTCGCCGGGCGATGCGAGCGGCGCGGCGAAGAACGGCGGCAGCGCTGCGGGCGCGTCGTCGTCGCTCGCGTCGTCGCCGTCGCCCTCGATGTCCGGCGTGGCGGCCGGCGGCGTGTTCCTTGCCGCCGCGTCGCGCAGCGCCGCGGTGCGCTGGCGTAGCGCGTCGGCCGTCTCGGCGTCGAAGCTGCGCAGGCGCGGGTCGGAATCGTCGCGGAACGCGAGTTCGGAGAAGCCTTGCAGCGGGTGCGCCACGACGAGCCTTGCGCGCGCTTCGTCGCGGTCGCCGGCGATCGCCGGCAGCAGTGTTTCGAGCAGATCGGAGACGAGTGTCGAAGGCGGCAGCGGCGCGTTGTCGCGCACGCTGCGCCCGGTGTAGCTCAGGTAGAACTGCTCGCGCGCGGCGAGCAGCAGGTCGAGGAACAGGTTGCGCTCGTCGATGCGGCGCTGGCGGTCGCCGGGGCGCGGGTCGCGCGCCAGCAGGTCGTACTCGGCGGGCCGCGCCTGGGTCGGGAAGGCGCCGTCGTTCAGACCGATCGCGCAGACCACGTTGTACGGCACGCCGCGCAGGCTGCTCATCGACGCGAAGGTGACGCCGCCGGTCGGCACGCCGCCGCGCGCCGGGTCGTCGAGCGCGTCGGCGAGCGCGGCGCGCACGATGTCGAGCGAGAGCGGATGATCTGGCGTCGCGCGGTTCAGCTCCTGTGCGAAGCGCTCGATCGCGGCCTGCGTCTCGAGCAGGTCCTCACGCTCGTCTTCGCCTGGCGCCAGGAAGTCGTGCAGCAGTTCGACGAGCAGCGCCGGCCAGTCGCCGGCCGCGAGCGGCGCCGCGACGCGGCGGCGCAACGCGGCGAGCCGTTCGACGAAGCGCCACAGCGCGCCGAGCGCGACCGCGTCCGACCCCTCGGCGTCGCCCGCCGGCAGCTTCGCATCGAACGGCGCATCGACGCGCGCCGGCAGCGCGTAGCCGAGGTAGAGCCGGTCGAGCCCGTCGGCGAAGCTGTGCGCGGGCTGCGCCGGCAGGCCGAAGCTCGCGCGGTGCTCGGCGTCGAGCGCCCAGGCGACGCCGGCATCCTGCAGCCAGCCGCGGATCAGCGCGAGGCCCTCGGCGTCGAGATCGAGGCGGCGCGCGACGAGGCTTTGCTCGAGCAGCGCGAACACGGCGCTTGCCGTCACGCGCGACGCGGCGAGCGCGAGCAGGTCGAGCAGCGCGCGCGCCGCCGGATTCGCGCTGCTGCGCGCGCGGCCGGTGACGTGGTACGGGATGCGGCGATCGGGCGGCGCCGTCGCGAACACGGCGTCGATCAGCGGCGCGGCGGATTCGAGATCGGGCGTGACGACGAGGATGCCGGCCGGCGCCGGCGGGTTCGGCGCCGCGAAGAGCGCGAGCAGCCGGTCGTGCAGCACCTCGAGCTCGCGCGCGAGGCCGTGGCAGACGTGGACCTCGATGCTGCGGTCGTCGTCGGCGAGCGCGATCGAGCCCGGTGCAAGCTCGGTCAGGTCGAGGATCGAACGCTGGACATGCGCGAGCAGCGAGCCGCCTTCGGGTTCGTCGAAGTGCGCCTCGTCGATCGCGGCGTCGCCCATCGCTGCGATCAGCAGTTCGATCTGCGCCTTCGCCTGCCGGCCCCAGGCGGCGAGCAGGCCGTTGCCGACCTCATGGTGCAGAGCGGCGCCGTGCGCTTCGCGCGCCGCGAGGTAGGCGAGGCGGCGGCGATCGAGGACTTCGAGCCAGTACTCGCGACAGGGGTTGAGCGCGTAGACCTGGACGTCGATGTGCCGGCCGAGCGCCTGCAGCAACCCGAGGTGCAGCGGCGCCATCGCCGGCAGGCCGAACACGTGCAATTCCGCCGGCAGCGTACCGGCGGCGACGAGCGCGTCGCCAGCGGCTTCGAGCGCGGCGACGAATGCGGCAGCCGGGTGCGCGTCGCCGGCGTCGCCGGCGAGCCGGCGCCACAGCGCGGCCTGCCACGCCTCGTCAGCTTGCGCCGACGCCGGGGCGCCGCTGCCGAGCACACTGCGCTCACCGGCAGCCCACTGCGCCAGCCAT
>JBDHSE010000436.1:0-2689 GCA_039807955.1 Ideonella sp.
GTTCGGCGCGCCGATCTACGTGCGCCACGAGATCGTCCACAACACCTACGTTGTCGACGATCTGAAGGCCAAGGGCGCGATCTTCATCGAGGACCTGGCCGAGGTGCCGCGCGGCGCGACGCTGATCTTCTCGGCGCATGGCGTGAGCCAGGCGGTGCGCCGCGAGGCGGCCGAGCGCGGCTTCAACTTGTTCGACGCGACGTGCCCGCTCGTCTCGAAGGTGCACGTCGAGGTCGCCAAGCTGCACAAGGAAGGCTACGAGTTCATCATGATCGGCCACAAGGGACACCCCGAGGTCGAGGGCACGATGGGGCAGCTGGCCGAGGGCATCTTCCTCGTCGAGAGCGTGGCCGATGTCGCGCACATCGCCGTGACGAAGCCCGACCGCGTCGCCGTCGTCACGCAGACGACGCTGTCGGTCGATGACGCTGCCGAGATCCTCGCCGCCGTCAAGCGGCGCTTCCCGGCGGTGCGCGAGCCCAAGCAGCAGGACATTTGCTACGCGACGCAAAACCGCCAGGACGCCGTCAAGCTGCTCGCGCCGCAGGTCGACGTCGTCATCGTCGTCGGCAGCCCGACGAGTTCGAACAGCAACCGGCTGCGCGAGGTCGCGCAGCGCCTGGGAACGCCGGCCTACATGGTCGACCGGCCCGAGGACCTGAAGCGCGAATGGTTCGACGGCCGGCGCCGCATCGGCCTCACGGCCGGCGCGTCGGCGCCCGACATCCTCGTCGATCAGGTGATCGCCCGCCTTCGCAAGCTCGGCGCGCTGTCGGTGCGCAAGCTCGAAGGCGTGAAGGAGACGGTGCACTTCCCGCTGCCGAAGGGGCTCGGCGACAAGGCGATGGGGCAGGGCTGACGGCACTGCGCTGCATGCGCTGGGCGTCGCCGCCCGGCGCGATTGCGGGTTGCGCGCCGGCTCTCGACGCCCCGCGCTGCGCGGCGGGAGCGACTCGCGTCTGAACCGGGGCGCATTTGCGCGCCGGCCCGCACGCCCAGCTTCCCGGCTCCGGCAGGCAGGTATCTTGATGCAAAGCCTTTGTCCGGCGTCAAAGGCGAGTCGAAATCGATGGTGATGTGGTGGTTACGGCGATTGACTATACGATTGCGAATGATTAGCATTCGTCAATGTTCTCGCCGCCAGAACCTCGCAAACCTCCGGTCGTCGCGCCGCCGCCGCCGCGCGTGACGAGCGCTGCCTTGTTCGGCAGGCACCGGGAGCTCGTCGTCGAACACAACGGGCGCGAATACCGCCTGCAACTGACGCGCAACGGAAAACTCATCCTCACCGCATGACGCCAAGGCGCCGTGCGGGCCCAGCGTGCAAATCCCAAGCCAATCCTCCAGCCAGCCAAGGGGCGTGCGCCGCCCTGTAGCCAGCCAGCGAGTCCCGATGACCGCAGGTCCACTACAAGGAACAGCCCTTGGCCACACACCAACACATTGCGCGGCCGCTGCTGCGCGCGATGCTTCTCGCGGGCCTGGCAAGCTGCCTGCCTGCGCAAGCGCAGACTGAAGTGCAAAAGCTCGAGGCGACGGTAGAGAAGCTGCTGCAACGCATGGAGCAGCTCGAAGCGGCGAACAAGCGCCTGCAAAGCGAGGTCGAGCAGCTCTCGGGCGCGAAGGCCGCGGCAGCCGATGCGCCGAAGCCGGCTGCGCAGGCCGTGGCTGCCGAACCCGGCGCGCCGGCTGGCGAGGCGCCGGCGCAGGCGTCCGCCCAAGCGTCGGCCCAGGCAGCGGCCGACGGCGAGCGCCAGCCCAGCAAGCTCGAGCAGGCGCTCGAAGGGGTCAGCGTCGGCGCCTCGGTCGCGATGGTGTCGCAGCGGGCGCTCGAAGGCACGACGCAGGGCAACAAGAGCCAGCTCAATTACCGCGCCGACGTCGAAGTCGAGATTCCGCTTGCCAAGGTGGCCGATGTCGGCGAAAGCAAGCTCTTCTTCCACGTCCGCGCCGGCCAGGGCGAGGGGCTGCTCTTTGCCTACCCGACGCTCTCGGCAACGCCCAACAGCACTGCCTTCTTCCTGCAGAACAGCGACGATTCGGCGACCCTCGTCGGCCAGGCCTGGTACCAGTTCAGCCATCCGCTCGCGGCGGGTGCCTCGGGCGCAACGCCGAGCCTCGAGGCGACGATCGGCAAGATCGATCTGTTCGGCTTCTTCGACCAGAACACGATCGCCGACAGCGAGACCGACGCCTTCCTCAACAACGTCTTCGTCCACAACCCGCTGCTCGACTCGGGCGGTGCGATCGGCGGCGACAGCTACGGTTTCCAGCCGGGCGTGATCGGCAGCTACGCGAGCGACGCCGCCGACAAGAATCACTGGAAGGCGTCGGTCGGCGTATTCGCCTCGGGCGCCGGCGCGAGCTTCAGCTCGAGCTTCAACCAGCCGTTCGTCATCGGCCAGATCGGCTTCAGCGGCGAGGGCCTTCACGCGCGTCCGGGCAACTACCGGCTCTACGCCTGGACCAACGGCTCGTTCGCGCCGTACAACAACGAGTTCGCGAGCCCGACCGACCGCACGAGCGGCATCGGCCTGTCGCTCGACCAGGAAGTCGCCGACGGCCTGACCCTCTTCACCCGCTACGGCCACGCCTTCGACGGCGAGGTGCGCTTCGACAACGCGTTCACGCTCGGTGCCCAGCTCACCGGCGCGCGTTGGGGGCGCGAGAACGATCGCGTCGGCGTCGC
>JBDHSE010000437.1:0-2688 GCA_039807955.1 Ideonella sp.
CGACGAGCCAGGCCTTGACCTCGCGCACCTCGGGCGCCGATCGGAGCGTGCCGGTCGCGAGGAAGTGCGCGATGTCGCCGAAGATCCACGGCCGGCCCTGCGCGGCGCGGCCGATCATGACCGCGTCGGCGGCGGTGCACGCCAGCACCTGCGCTGCCTTCTGCGGCGAATCGATGTCGCCGTTGGCGACGACCGGAATCGCGAGCATCGCCTTCACCGCGGCGACGGTGTCGTATTCGGCCGCGCCGGCGTAGCCCTGCTCGCGCGTGCGGCCGTGGACGACGACCATCGCGACGCCCGCGCTCTCGGCGGCGCGCGCCAGCGCCACCGCGTTGCGCTCGCGCGCACACCAGCCGCTGCGCATCTTCAGCGTCACCGGCACGCCGCGCGGCGCGCAGGCGGCGACCACCGCTTCGATGATTGCAATTGCGAGCGGCGCGTCCTGCATCAGCGCCGATCCGGCCCACTTGCTGCAGACCTTCTTCGCCGGGCAGCCCATGTTGATGTCGATGATCTGCGCGCCGCGGTCGATGTTGTAGGCCGCCGCCTCGGCCATCATCGGCGCGTCGGTGCCGGCGATCTGGACCGCGATCGGCGCCGTCTCGCCGTCGTGATTCGCGCGCCGCGAGGTCTTCAGGCTCGCCCACAGATCCTTGCGCGACGTGACCATTTCGCTCACCGCATAGCCCGCGCCGAGCCGCTTGCAGAGCTGGCGAAACGGCCGGTCGGTGACGCCCGCCATCGGCGCGACGAAGAGGCGGTTCGGCAATTCGATGGCGCCGATGCGCATGGGCGACGGGTCGAGACGGTGCTGAAAATTGAGGCGGCAGTATAGCGGCCGCCCCTCGCGCGGCGGCCGCCGGACGGCCTCGAGGCGCGCCGTCGCGCGCCGCGACCGGCACCGATAATGCGCCGCATGCCGCCGTGGATGGAGTCGCTGCTCGCGCTGCTCGCGCTGCCGAAGTTCGGGCTGAGCACGGTCTTCATCGTCTCGTTCGTCTCGGCGACGCTGCTGCCGCTTGGCTCCGAGCCGGCGGTAATCGGCCTCGTCAAGCTCGACCCGAATCTCTTCTGGCCGGCGGTCTTCGTCGCCACCGCCGGCAACACGCTCGGCGGCGCGCTCAACTGGTGGATCGGCTACGGCGCCGAACGCGCGTACGAGAAGGTGTCGCTGCACAAGCCCGAGGCGCGCGCGCTGCAATGGCTGCGCCGCTTCGGCGCCAAGGCCTGCCTGATGTCGTGGCTGCCGATCGTCGGCGACCCGCTGTGCGCCGTCGCAGGCTGGATGCGGCTGCCGTTCTGGCCCTGCGTCGGCTACATGGCGATCGGCAAGTTCGCCCGCTACGTCGTGATGACGGCGGCGCTGCTGTGGCTTTTTCCGGGCCGGTTCACGCCCTGAGCGAGAACTCGGCGAGCGCGACGTCGAGGTCGTTGAGCACTTCCTCGAGCCGGCGCGCGGCGCGTGCCGAAGGCTGGCGCCGCGGCGCCCGCTTCGCGATCAGCGTGCGCCGCGGGTCATCGAGCACCGTGTCGTCGAAGCCGATGCCGTGCGGCGCGAACTGGGCCGCGAGCACCGTGCGGCGCGAGCGCAGCATCCGTCGCGTCTGCTGGTAGGCGTGCTCGGCGAGCGCGCGCCGCTGCGAGTAGCTGAAGGTGTTGGCGAGGAAGAGTTCGGCGTCGCGGTGGTCGGGCTCGAAGAGCACGATCGTCGCGTCCGGGTAGCTGCGTTCGTAGCCCTTGAGCCCGAGCACGAGGCGGGAGTGGATCAGCGAGCGAAAGGTCTGCGACAGCACGACCGGCAGGCCGCCGTCGACGAGGCGCGGGATGCGCTCCTCGCCGCTGCTCATCACGCGGTGGCCGGGCGCGGCCGTCGCGTCGAACGGCACGAGCGGGTTCAGGCAGATCAGCAGATCGATGCCCGCGTCGAGCAGCACGGTCGCGTGCAGCGTCTTCTTCAGCGCGCCGTCGACATAGTCCCGGCCGTCGATCCGCACCGGCGGGAACAGGCCCGGCAACGCGGCGCTGGCCTGGATCGCGCGCGAGATCGGCACGTGGTCCAGCCCCGGCTGGCCGAACGGCGCCGCCTCGCCGGTGTCGAGGTCGGTCGCGACGAGCACGAGCTTGCGCCGCAGCTCGCGAAAGTCGTTGCTGCGCCCGGGCGCGCTGAAGATGCGCCGCATCTGCGCCTCGAGCTGGCGGTTCGAGAAGAGCCCGGTCGGCAGCGCGCGGCCCAGATGCTCGAACGCGACGAGCGTCGAGCGGCGATCGACGACATAGCGCCAGGCGGCCTGCGCGAGCAGCGCCGGCAGCTTCGCGATCCGATGCCCGAACTCGCCGAGCGCTGGCCGCATCAGGCTGCCGGGGTGCAGGATGTTGCTCGCGTCGCCTTCGTTCTCGATGAACGCGCGGCACAGCTCGCGCGGCGTGATGCCGTTGGCGAGCGCCGCGGCGATGAAGCCGCCGGCCGAGACGCCGACATAGCCGTCGCACTGCGTCAGCGAGACGCCGGTCAGCGATTCTTCCAGCGCGCACAGCGCGCCGATCTCGTAGATGGCGCCGAGCGGTCCGCCGCCTGCCAAGGCGAGGCCAATGCGCGACGACGTGGCGGCGGCGGGCCGCCGTGCTCGCCTGCCCGATGGAGACGGGGCGGAGCGTCGCTTGCGAACCTCGCGTGCCACGCTACGCGGC
>JBDHSE010000438.1:0-2682 GCA_039807955.1 Ideonella sp.
CGCCCGGCCGACGCCGGCGAAGCGGCGAGCGCGCTGCGCACCGCGCTCGAGGAGGGCGGCCGGGTCGAGACCGTCACCTTGCAGCCGCTCGACCTCGAACAGCTTCGCGCCCTGATCGAATCGCTCGCCGTCGCCGAACTCGACGCGGCCCGGCTCGCGCCGGCGCTGCTCAAGCACAGCGGCGGCAACCCGATGTTCGCCCTCGAGACGCTGAAGGATCTCGTCATCTCCGAGCACGGCGCCGCGGCCGACACCGGCCTTGAACTGCCGCAACCCGTCAGCGTCGGCGCCCTCGTCGCGCGCCGGCTCGCGCAGCTGTCGGCGCCGGCGCTGCGGCTGGCGCGCACGGCGGCGCTCGCCGGGGTGGACTTTCACGCCGAGCTGGCCGCCGCCGTCCTCGAGACGCATCCGCTCGACATCGCCGAGCCGTGGCGCGAGCTGGAAGCGGCGCAGGTCATCCGCGACCAGGGCTTCGCGCACGACCTGATTCTCGAGGCGACGCTCGCCTCGGTACCGCAGCCGATCGCGCAACTGCTGCACCGGCGCATCGCGGCCTACCTCGAGGACCACCATGCCGCGCCCGAGCGCATCGCGCCGCACTGGGCCGGTGCCGCCGAATGGCAGCGCGCGGGGGATTGCTTTGCCGCCAGCGCACGCCGGGCGCGGCGCGCGTCGCAGCGCAGCCACGAGATCGAGTCCTGGCGGCTCGCTGCCGACGCCTTCGATCGGGCCGGCGATCACGAGCGCGCGTTCGACGCGCGCTGCGAGACGATTCACGCGTTGATCGTCGTCCAGGGCGTGACACAGGCGCAGGCGGCGATCGACGCCCTGCTCGGCGCGGCGAAGACCGACGCCGAACGCGCCGCCGCGCTGACGGCGAAGGCGACGGCGGCGCTGATGGCTGCCGATCATCCGGCCGGCATCGCGGCGGCGGTTCAGGCCCTCGAACTGACGCGCGAATCGGCGTCGCCGTGGCCGCGCTTCCAGGCCGCGCGGCTGCACGCCGTCGGCCTCGCGCAGGCGGGCCGCACGGCCGAGGCGCTCGCCGTCATCGAGCCGTACCGCTCGCTGATCGAGGCCGAAGGCACGCCCGAGCAGCGCGGCAACTTCTGGGCCGACTACGCCTACGTGCTGAACTCGGTGCGCCGGCTGCGCGACACCGACTTCGCGCTGCAAAAGGCGATCGAGAACGCCTCCGCGCTCGGCGACATCGCCGAGCTGGCGACGCTCACGTCCAATATCGCGACCGTCAAGGGCAACCTCGGACAATCCGCCGAGGCGCTTGCCCTCGCCCAGCGCGCGCTCGCGCTGCAGGCGCAGCTCGGCGCGACCGACGGGCCCGAAGGCGCCGTCCTCGAAACCTATGTCGGCCACTACAGCGGCCAGGTCGGCCGCTACGGCGAGGCCCTGCAGCACCTCGACAACGCGATCGCCTGCTTCGCACGCGACAAGCAGCTCGTGTGGACCGCCCTCGCGTCCAACCACAAGGCGCAGTTGCTGATCGACCTCGGGCAGTTCGCGCGCGCGCAGCAGGCGCTCGCCTACGAGACGCCGCCGCTGGACCATATCCGCGCGCGCGGGGCGACGGTTGCGGCACGCCTGGCGCGTGCCCTCGGCCAGCCCGGCAGCGAACGGATCGACGAGGCCGTCGCGCTGCTCGAAGGCGGGGGCGATCCGCATGTGCGTATGCATGCGCTGCTCGAGCATGCCTGCTTCGCCAACGACGGCGCCGATCTGGATCGCTACGACGAGGTGCTGCGCATGGCGCTGCAGCTCGAGTTCGCCGGCGTCGCGATGAAGGTGAGGCTCTTGCGCGCGCAGGCGCAAAGCCGCGCCGGCCAGAAGGACGACGCGGCAACGGCAATGCGCGAGATCGTCGGCCAGCTGCCGACGCTGCAGCCGGTCGATCTGTACTTCGGCGAGGCGTGGTGGATCGCGGCCCAGGTGTTCGACGCGAACGACGACCGCGACGACGCGCTGATGGCGCTCGCGCAGGGCGCGAAGTGGGTGCGCCGCGTCGCGCTGCCGAACGTCCCCGAGCCGTTTCGCGACAGCTTCCTGCAGCGCAACCCGAGCAACCGCGCACTGCTCGCGGCGGCCGACGCCAAGCTCGGGCGCTGACGCGGCGCCTGCCTGCGCTGTTGCGGCCGGGCACCGGACCGTGTTTGCCGAAAGGCCTTTACAAGTCTTTAAGATGCACGTAACATGCATCTTAGTGTGCACGTCGGCACAGAGGCAGGAGCAATGCAGATCGCATCGGGAGTTTCGCGCTGGACCATGCTGCACTTCGGCTGCGCGATCGTCGCGCTGCTGGCTGCGCTCGTGCTGCTCGTGACGGGCTACTCCGATCCGCTCGAAGGGCTGCGCGCGCCGCGCACGCTCGTCGGCGTGCACCTGACGACGATCGGCTGGCTGAGCCTGCTGATGCTGGGCGCCCTCTACCAGTTCGTCCCCGTCATCACGAACACCAAGCTCTACAGCCAGCGCCTGCCGCTGGCCGGCCTCGTCTTCATAATCGCCGGGCTTGCCGCGATGCTGTTCGGCTTCGTCGAACTCGGCGCGGCCGACGCGCAGCGCGCCGTCTGGCTGCCGATCGGCGGCAGCTTCGTGCTGATCGGCTTCGTCCTCGGCGGGGCCGACATCGCGCTGACGATCTGGAACGTCCGCCCGCTGCCGCTGCAC
>JBDHSE010000439.1:0-2680 GCA_039807955.1 Ideonella sp.
CACGCCAAGGGCATGGTCGTGCCGGGGACGATCTTCGAGGAGTTCGGCTTCAACTACGTCGGCCCGATCGACGGCCACGACCTCGATGCGCTGATCCCGACGCTCGAGAACCTGCGCCAGCTGCGCGGCCCGCAGTTCCTGCACGTCGTGACGAAGAAGGGCTACGGCTACAAGCTCGCCGAGGCCGAGCCGGTGCGCTACCACTTCGCGTCGGGCAAGTTCGATCCGGCCAAGGGCTTCGCGCGAACGGCGCCCGGCAAGCCGACCTTCTCGCAGGTCTTCGGCAACTGGCTGTGCGACATGGCGGCGACCGACGAGCGGCTGGTCGGCATCACGCCGGCGATGCGCGAAGGCTCGGGCATGGTCGAGTTCGAGCGCCGCTTTCCGCAGCGCTACCACGACGTCGGCATCGCCGAGCAGCATGCGGTGACGTTCGCAGCCGGCCTCGCCTGCGAAGGCTTGAAGCCGGTCGTCGCGATCTACTCGACCTTCCTGCAGCGCGCCTACGACCAGTTGATCCACGACGTCGCGCTGCAGAACCTGCCGGTCGTCTTCGCGCTCGATCGCGCCGGCATCGTCGGCGCCGACGGACCGACCCATGCCGGCGCCTACGACATCGCCTACCTGCGCTGCATCCCGAACATGAGCGTGCTGGCGCCGGCCGACGAGAACGAATGCCGTCAGCTGCTGACGACGGCGTTTCGCCAGGATCATCCGACGGCGGTGCGCTACCCGCGCGGGGCGGGCGTCGGCGTCGAGGTGAAGCAAAGTCTCGAGGATCTGCCGTTCGGCAAGGGCGAACTGCGGCGCGAGACGAGGAGCCGCGGCCAGCGGATCGCGATCCTGGCGTTCGGCACGCTGCTCTATCCGGCGCTCGAGGCGGCCGAGCGGCTCGACGCGACGGTCGCCAACATGCGCTTCGTGAAGCCGCTCGATGTCGAACTCGTGACGGCGCTGGCGCGCAGCCACGATGCGATCGTCACCGTCGAGGAGGGCTGCACGATGGGCGGCGCCGGCAGCGCGGTGCTCGAGGCGCTGCAGGCCGCCGCGATCGCGACGCCGGTGCTCGTGCTCGGCCTGCCCGATCGCTTCGTCGAGCACGGTGAGCCGGCGAAGCTGCTTGCGATGTGCGGGCTCGACGCCGCCGGCATCGAGCGCTCGATCCTGCAGCGTTTCGCCGCCAAGCTCCAGTTGGTGCACCCGGCCGCCGCGTGCTGAAGCGGCCAGGGCGTGCGCACCTTCGGGACCATCGCTGTGTGTCGTCGCGATCTTTGCGATCATCCTGCGGTAACGTACCCGGCCGGTGTCGAATCGGACCACCCCCGCCTGACCCGACCTGTGGCCCGAGGAAGCCTGTGTTGAAGTCGACATCCCATCCCCAGGACGCGCTGCACATCCCCGACACGCAAAGCGGGCGCGACGAGCGCCACCTCGCGATCCAGCAGGTCGGCATCAAGCGCGTTCGCTACCCGCTGCAGTTGCGCGTCGGCGCCGCGGTGCAGTCGACGGTCGCGGTCTGGTCGCTCGACGTGGCGCTGCCGGCGGAGCAAAAGGGCACCCACATGTCGCGCTTCGTCGCCTGGCTCGAGGCGCTCGAAGCGCCGCTGGATGCCGAGCGCCTCGCGAAGGCGGCGGCCGACATGCTCGAACGCCTGCATGCGCCCAAGGGCCGCATCGAGGCGAGCTTTCCGTTCTTTGTGCGCAAGCGAGCGCCGGTGTCAGGCGTCGAGAGCCTGCTCGACTACCAGGGCCGCTGGATCGCCGAAGCCGACAAGGCGGCGACGACGGTCTGGGCCGAGGTTGTCGTGCCGGTCAAGAGCCTGTGCCCCTGCTCGAAGGAGATCTCCGACTACGGCGCGCACAACCAGCGCACCCACGTGACGATCCGCGTCGAGTTGCTCAAGCCGATCGCGTGGGCCGAACTGGTGCGGTTCGCCGAGGAGAGCGCCTCGTCCGAGATCTGGCCGATGCTCAAGCGCGCCGACGAGAAGTGGGTCACCGAGCGCGCCTACGAGAACCCGAAGTTCGTCGAGGACCTGGTGCGCGACGTCGCGCTGCGCCTGAACGCCGACGCGCGCGTCGGGCGCTACAGCGTCGAGGTCGAGAACTTCGAGTCGATTCACAACCACTCGGCCTTCGCGCGCATCGAACGCTCGTAGCCGCAGCGGCTGTCAGCGCTGCTGGCTCGCGCGGTAGAGCTTGCCCGAGCGCGTCCCCGAGCGGCAGAAGGCGAGGATGGGCTTCGGCAGTGTCGCGACCAGTTCCGCCATGCGCGCGATCTCCTGCGGGCTTTGAACGTTGGGTGCGACCGGGAGGTAGGCGTACTGCAGACCGGCCGCCGCTGCGGCGGCTTCGATCGCGCTGTTCGCCGGCTGATCGGGGCCGGCCTCGAAATCCGGCCGGTTGTTGATCACACTGCGAAAGCCCAGGCTCGCCGCCCACGCCATCGCGGCCGGGTCGAGCTGGGCGGCGACGCTGATCCCGGGTCCGACCTCGCGCAGCGAATGGGTGTCGTCCGTAGCCATCGCCGTTGACTATAGATTCGCTACGCGGCGAGTGCCTTCTTGACGGCGGCCGACACGCTTGCCATGTCGGCTTTGCCGGCGAAGCGGCTCTTCGCGGCGGACATCAGCTTGCCCATGTCGGCCGCGCCCGGCGGGCGTCCGAGTTCGGCGCCGAG
>JBDHSE010000440.1:0-2674 GCA_039807955.1 Ideonella sp.
GGCTGGATTCGAACCAGCGTAGGCGTAAGCCAACAGATTTACAGTCTGCCCCCTTTAGCCACTCGGGCACCCCTCCACGCAGAGCCTGTGATGATAGCACATCGCCGCTTCACGACGCGGCCGTCGGGGCCAGCCCGCCTCCCAACGCCCACCAGTCCACGAGGTTGGCCGTCCGCGCGAACTGGCTGCCCTCGCGCATGAAGTCCCCGCGCATGTCGTTCGACGGGTGGCGGGTGCGCAGCGCCTGCACCACGGCCCCGGGCGCGCGGGCGGCGTCGAAGAAGGCCTGCGCCCTCGCGCCCCAGAGCATGAAGACGGGAGGGTTGTTGCGCGCCGACAGATGGTGAACGATCTCGGATGTAAGCGCCTGCCAACCGCACCCCATGTGGCTGCCGATGCGGCCGACTTCGATCGTCAGCGTCGGGTTCAACAGCAGCACGCCCTGGCGCGCCCAGGCGTCGAGCTTCCAGACCGGCGGCGGCACGAAACCCGGACGGTCGGCGGCGAGCACCTGAAAGACGCGCCGCAGCGACGCCGGCCGGCCCTGCCCGGCCGAGAACGCGAGGCCGTCGGCCTGCCCCGGTTTCGGATACGGATCCTGGCCAAGGATGACGACCTGGACGTCCTGCGGCGCGACAAGCCGCAGCGCCCGAAACGGGTCGTCGGGCGCGATCGGCCGGTCGGCCGACACTTCGCGGATGCGTTCGATCAGCGCGTCGCGGCGCTTCGCGCTCCAGCCCGGCAGCACGGCTGCCCATGCCGGCGGCAGGGTCTCGAACGCCGCCCGGAGGTCGTCGGCCGTCACGGCCCGAACAACGCGCGCAGCGCGGCGCCCGGATCGTCGGCGCGCATGAAAGCCTCGCCGACGAGGAACGCGTTGATGCCGGCCCGGCGCATGCGCTCGACATCGCCGCGCGTGCGGATACCCGACTCGGTGACGAGCAGCTTGTCCGCCGGCAGCCGCGGCTGCAGGTCCAGTGTTGTCTCGAGCGAGACCTCGAAGCTGCGCAGGTCGCGGTTGTTGACGCCGACGAGCGGCGTCGCGAGCCGCAGCGCGCGATCCAGTTCGAAGGCGTCATGCACCTCGACGAGCACCGCCATGCCGAGTGCGTGTGCCTGCGCCTCGAGGTCGGCGAGTTGCGCGTCATCCAGACAGGCGACGATCAGCAGCACCGCGTCGGCGCCGATCGCACGCGCCTCGGCCACCTGATAGGCGTCGATCACGAAGTCCTTGCGCAGCACCGGCAGCGTGCAGGCGGCGCGCGCCTGCGCCAGGTACGCGGCCGAGCCCTGGAAGAAGCGCTCGTCGGTCAGCACGCTCAGGCACGCCGCGCCGCCGGCCTCGTAGCTCGCTGCGATCTCGGCCGGCACGAAGTGCTCGCGCAACACGCCCTTGCTCGGGCTCGCCTTCTTGACTTCGGCGATCACCGCCGCCCGGCCGGCGCCGGTTCGCGATCGCAGCGCGGCGGCGAAGTCGCGCCCGCCGCCCAGCGTCTCGGCGTCGCGCCGCAGCGAGGCATGGTCGCGCCGGCGCCGCGCGGCGGCGACTTCCTCGCGCTTGACGGCGACGATGCGATCGAGGATGTCGCTCATGCCGCCGCGAGCGCCTTAGACGCGGCGACGAACTGCTGCATCTTCGCCAGCGCCCGGCCCGAGTCGAGGGCGTCGTTCGCGAGCGCGATACCGTCGCCGATCGACGGCGCGATGTTCGCCGCATAGAGCGCGACGCCGCTGTTGAAGACGACGATGTCGCGCGCCGGCCCCGGCTCGCCGTCGAGCACCGACTGCAGCAGTGCCTTGCTCTGCTCGGGCGTATCGACCTTGAACGCGCGGTTGCTCGCCATCGCGAGGCCGAAGTCCTCGGGATGGATTTCGTACTCGCGAACGGTGCCGTCCTTCAACTCGCCGACCATCGTCGCCGCGCCGACCGACACCTCGTCCATGCCGTCGCGGCCGTAGACGACGATCGCATGCTCGGCGCCGAGCCGCTGCAGCGCCCGCACCTGGATGCCGACCAGGTCCGGGTGGAAGACGCCCATCAGGATGTTGGGCGCACCCGCCGGGTTCGTCAGCGGGCCGAGGATGTTGAAGATCGTTCGCACGCCGAGTTCGCGCCGCACCGGCGCGACGTTCTTCATCGCCGGATGGTGGTTCGGCGCGAACATGAAACCGATGCCGGTCTCGGCGATGCAGCGCGCGATCGCCGGCGGCGCGAGCGCGAGCGGCACGCCGAGCGCCTCGAGCACATCGGCGCTGCCCGACTTGCTCGACACGCCGCGGTTGCCGTGCTTGCTGACGCGCGCGCCGCAGGCGGCAGCGACGAACATGGCGCAGGTCGAGATGTTGAAGGTGTGCGAACTGTCGCCGCCGGTGCCGACGATATCGACCAGGTTCGTCTTGTCGGCGACCTCGACCTGCGTCGCGAACTCGCGCATCACCTGCGCCGCGGCGGTGATCTCGCCGATCGTCTCCTTCTTCACGCGCAAGCCGATCAGGAGCGCCGCCATCATCGGGTGCGACATCTCGCCGCCCATGATGCGGCGCATCAGCGAAAGCATCTCGTCGTGGAAGATCTCGCGGTGCTCGATGACGCGCGTCAGCGCCTCGGTGTCGGTGATCGTCATGCTCTTGCGTCCTCTCGGCTCAGGTGTTCGCGCATCGCGGCGACGGCGCG
>JBDHSE010000024.1:0-17164 GCA_039807955.1 Ideonella sp.
CGCTGCACGCCGTCCCAGCGCGCGCCGAACGCCGGCACCGCGTCGGCGGTCGGCGGCGCGCCCGCCACGCCGTAGGGTCGCAACTCGTCGAGGTCGACGGCGACGACACCCGCGACCGCGTGGACGGTGGCAACGACCTCGGCAGCGGTCACCGACTGGCCGAGCGCGCGGGCATCGAAGCCGAACGCGGCGGCGATCGCCGCCGCGACCGCGGCGCGGACGTCGGCGGCGACATAGCGCGGATCGACCGCGACGCGCGCCTTCAGCGCGAAGTAGCGCAGCGCGAACGGCAGCACGTCGAAGCGCTGCGACGCGTCGCTCGCCGCGGCGATCGAGCCGATCAGGTTCGCGACCACCTCGGCCGCCGGCGCGCCGCCGGTCGCGCCGGTGACGGTGACGGCGATGCGCGCGCCGCCATCGGCCCACAGCAGATCGCCGCGCGACTTGCCGATGCCGGGAAAGCCGCGCGCGTAGTCGGCGAAGTCGAGCAGCGAGACGACGCGGTCGAAGGTCAGCACCGTCAGCGGCGCGTTGCGGCGGGCGTCGGCGAGCACTTCCGGCGCCTCGGCGCCGGCCGCGGCGACCGGGTTGGTCGCGTCGCGCAGGCCGAGCGGGCGCGTGCGCAGCATCGTCAGCGTGCCGGCGGCGACCTCGCCGTCGGGGCCGATGCCGCTGCGGTAGCGTGCCGCGACGTTGAGCGTGCCGCTCGGCAGCCGGGCGCCGTTGCGGCCGTCGCCGAAAGCGAGCGTCGTCGTCCCGTCGTCATCGATGCGCGTCGTGTACACGGTCTCGTTCGGGCCGCGCCCGTAGAGCGACGCGACGCCGTCCCACAGCACGCCGGCGACGCGCAGTTCGAGCGTGCTGGCGACGCCGCCCGGTGCCGACAGTTGCGTCAGCGGCGGGCGCGCGAGCACGAAGCGCTGGTGCGGCGCCGCGGCGTCGCCGTTGCCGAGCACCTCTTCGACCGTCTCGCCGTGCGTTGCGTGAACGACGTTGGCGCTGATCGAGAGGCTGTCGCGGCGATAGCCGTGCGCGAGCCCGGCCTGCAGCAGCAGCGTGCTGCGGCCGTCGACATGCACGACGTCGTCGACGAAGGCGATCTCGGCCGCCGCGACGCCGGCGAGCGCGGCGTCCTCGCCGGCGATCGCCAGCGGCTGCCCGCGCACGAGACCGAGCACCATCGTGTCGAGCTCGATCGCCGTCGTGCCGGCGGCGACCGGCGCGTCGATCGGCAGCTCGGCGAGCGTCAGCCGCCGGCTCGCGAGGTTGGCGCTCGCGTTGCGAAAGCCGAACGCTTCGCTGCCTGCGGCCGGCGTGCCGCCGGCGTCGGCCAGCCGCAGCCGCAGCGCGCGGCCCGACAGCCCGAAATCGGCGCGCGAGGTCTCGCGCGCGTCGAGCACCGTGTACGCCTGCGCCGCGACGTCGGGCGCGTCGAAGACGACCCAGCCGCCGCGCGCCACGTCGGGCAGCGCGCGTTCGAGGTAGACGCGCGGCGCGATCGCATTGCCCTGCGAGTCCTGCCAGACGGTGCGCGTGCCGCCGGCGGGCACGCCGGTGTCGCCGTCGTCCCAGCCGTTCGGGTACGGGTCGGCGTGGATCGAAGTCCCGCTGCCGGGCAGCGTCCCCCAGCGCGGCGCGTTGTGGCCGAAGAAGCCGACGCGGGCGCCGAACGAGAAGGCGCCGGCCTCGGGGGCGCTCGGTGCGGCCGGCGGCGGCGCGGCGACGATGGTCTGCACCAGGTTCGCCGCGTTCCAGCCCTGCAGCCCGATCATCGCCTGCAGTTCGCTCTCGTGCCACGCCTGGGAGGTGACCGCGGTCGCGATCGAACTCCGGGAGAACAACACCGATTCGATCTGCGCCTGCGCGTACGCGGTGACCGGCGTCAGCACGTACGGCACGGCGAAGGCCGCCTTGCGCGGCGCCGGCGGATCGGCCACCGGTGCCGGCAGCGGCTCGACGTCGACGACCTGGCGCGCCAGCGCCGGCTGATCCTCGACCGCCGTGACGCGCAGCACGAGCGTCGCGAGCGACGACGCCTGTCGGCCGACGAACAGCAACAGGTCGCCGCCGCGCAGCCCGCTGGCCGTTGCGGCGGCGTGGATGCGGCCGACCTCGAGCGCATCGACCAGCGGCTCGACCGGCAGGTCGGGGTCGAGCCGGTGCAGCGTCAGCGGATTGATCCCGGCGTGCAATCCTGCGGTACCCGCCGGGAAGCTGCCGGCCGGGCCGAGCAGGACGAGCACGCGCTCGGCCGCGCCGTCGCCAAGGTCGAGCTCGAGGACCGCGAGGTCGGCCGGGCGATGCTGGCGCGGTTTCAGCGCATTCCACTCGGCGCGCGCGACGAAGTCGCTGCCGGTCTCGAAGACCTGCGGCAGCTTGCCCTGCGGCGGGATGCTTTGCACCGCGCTGCCGGCGGCGATCGTGCACACGCGCGGCGAGCCCGGCGCGTCCTCGACGTTGAATGCAAGGTAGACGCCCGCGGCGACGCCCGGCTTCAACTCGTAGCCGATCGCGCGCGCCAGCTCGAGCACCGAGCGCCGCTCGGTCGCGGTGCGCAGGAAGCCCTCGTTGGCGATGCGCTCCTGGTAGAACGTCAGCACGTCGGCGGCGCACGCCGCGGCGTCGAGCAGCGCGACCGCGGCGTCGTCGCTCTCGCGCGTCAGCAGCGCCGCGAGCGGGCGCGGCGCATCGGCGCGCGCCGGGTCGCTGCGCGCCAGCGGCAGCGTCTGCAGCATGCGCGCGAGAAATCCGGGCTGGGTATCGACGCGGTAGCGCAGCGCCGGCAGCCCAGGGTCGTTGTGGACCGCCGCCGGCGCGCCGGGTGCGTCGCAGCAGCCGCAGGTGTCCAGACGATCGTCGGTGCTCATGCCGGGCCTCCCGCATCGACCTCGAAGCGCAAGCGGCCGCGTTCGGGCGCGTTCGGGTCGTTGTCGAGCCGCGCGATCTCGAGGCGTGCGATGTCGATCCGGCCGGCGTCGATCTCGCCCGCCGCGTCGCGGCCGAGCCGCTGAAAGCGCAGCGGCGTGACGTAGGCGACACCGGGCACCGCCATCGCGGCGGCGACGAGCGCGCTCAGGTAGACCGGCTCGCCGAAGCTGAGCCGATCCGGATGGAAGAAGCCCGGCGCGCCGTCGGCGCGCACGCCGGCGCCGAACGCGTCGAGCAGCCGGCGCTCGACGTCGGCGCCGCGGTAGCCCGGCGCAGCGCAGACGTGCAATGCGATGTCGAGCGCGACGTAGCGCGCGGTGTCGATCTCGACATCGTGGCCGGCGAGCCGGTAGCGTTCGACGAAGGCGGCAAGTTCGGCCTCGAACGCGGCGTCGACCGCGCCGCCGCCGCGGCGGTCGACGCTGATGAACATCGTCGTCCAGCTCCCGGTCCAGCGCGGCGTCACCACCGCGCGCTGCACGCGCGGCTCGCGCGCGGCGACTTCGGCGTAGTCGGCCGCGGTGACGGCGCGCTCCCGACGCCGGAACGCCTGCGGCGCGTCGCGCCGCGCCTCGTCGATCGTCGCCGGCGCGACGCCGCCGGCGGCCGGCAGCGGGTTGCGAACGCGCAGCACGCCGTCGAACGCGGTGACGACGTGGCCGATCGCCTCGGCGCCGACGTTGCCGGCCGGCCCGCTGCCGGTGCGCAGGCGCACCGTCATACCCTCGGCCGGCGGCAGCCGGCCCTGGACGCCGTCGCCGAAGCGCAGCACCGCGCGGCCGTCGTTCTCGGTCTCGACGACGAAGTCGGCCGCCTCGGCGTCGCTGCCGAGCAGGTCACGCTGCGCGTGCCATGAGCGCCCGTCGCCGGCGCTCGCGACGGCGAGTGCGGGGCGCACGTCGTCGAGCGCGCACTGCAGCGCCGCCGCGGCCGGCGCCGCGGCGTCGACCAAGAGCAGCGTCTCGCCGCGGCGCACGCGGCCCTGCTGCGTGAGCGGCGCGACCGTCGTCGCGTCGATCGCATAGCGCCGGCGAAGCGCGTCGGCGCGCCACGGCAGCAGCACGGGGGTCTCGTCGTGCGCCGCCGTTGCGCCGTGGTCGGCGAGCCCGACGTTGCCCGCCGCCGCAGCCATCGCATCGAACAGCACGCCGCCGATGCGCTTGCTCAGGCACAGCGCGAACGGCAGCGCATCGAGCTCATGCCACTCGATCTCGACGAACGGCGCGTCGGTCACCGGGTCGCGCCGCGCCGGCGGCACGCCGCGCACGCCGTCCGCGAGCGGCGCCTCGGGGTCGACGCGCAGCAGCCGCACCGCGTGGCGCTGGCTGCGGTCGGCGTCGGCCGCCGCGCCGGTCAGCGCACCGGCACGCGATTCGAGGATCAGCACGTCGCCGGCGCGCAGCCGCAGCCGGTCGCCGTCGTCGTCGCGCAGGAACGCCGCCGTCGCGCCGCGCGGCAGGCAGCACTCGTCGTCGCTCCAGGTGTAGAAGCCGATCGCGTTGTGCGCCCGGTAGAGCACGACCGGCGCCAGCAGCTCGAACGGCTCGGCGCCGGCGGCAACCGCGTCGTCGGCCTGCGCGGCGCTGATTCGCGCGGCGTCGCCGAACGCCCGCGTGACGAGCCGCGTGCCGCCGAGGCCGGTCGCGGCGTCGGGCCCGGCAAGCGTCTGGCCGTCGGCGGCGGCGTCGACCTCGAACGCGACCCAGGCGCGCGCGTTGCGGCCGTCGTGCAACGCGTAATCGAGCAGCCGCGTGTGGCGCCGCACCGAGACGCGCTGGCGCGCGGTGCCGAGGTAGGCCTCGGTCGCGACCGCGTCCTGCGAGTACGCGAGTTCGTCGGCGCGAAATGCGATCGCCTCGGCGGCGGCGACCCAGAGGTCGGCCGCGCTGCGCTCGCGGCGCTCTGGCATCAGTGCCGTGATGCGGTCGAGCAGCAGACGGCGAAAGCTCGGGTAGTCGCGTGCGAGATAGTCGATCGCAGGCGTCTGCGGCGTCGCGGGCGGGCAGGCGTCGCCGCCGCGGCAGTCGAAGTCGCTCGGGCAGCCGACCTTGAAGCCGAACTCGATCTCGGCGAGCGCCGGATCGATGTCGGGCGGCGGCGCGGCGGAACCGGCCGACGCGACCAGCCGCAGGCGGTAGGTCGAGAAGTCGCCGGCAGTCGCGACGTCGACGCTCAGCACGTCGCCGCTCGCATGGACCGCGGTGACGGCCGGGTCGCGCACCCGCACGCCGCCGCGGATCTCGACGTTGGCCGCCGCGAGCGGGGCCGCCGGAACGAGCGCGAGCGGGTGCACGAAATGGACTTCGAGCCGGCGCTGGTCGGGCGTGACCTCGACGAACTCGATGCCGTTGAGCAGCCGCGGCGGGCTCGCCAGCGCGGCGGCGCGCAGCGCGTCGACGCGGCCCGGGGCGCGGCAGACGTAGCGCGCGTTCATGCGCCCACCCCGCGGGCAAAGGTCGCGCTGCGCGCAAGCTGCGTGCGCAGCACGGTGTAGCGGACGGTGACGGTGAGCGTCGCGTCGTTCGCGTCCGCCGCCACCGCGTCGACCCGGATCAGGTGGCCGAGCCACTGCTGCAGCGCGCCATGAACCAGCGCCTGCAGCGTCGCCGCCAGCTCGACGCTGTTGGGCGCGAAGACGAGCTGCATCAAGCCGCAGCCGAAGTCGGGCCGGTTGACGCGCTCGCCCGGCGCGGTGAACAGGAGCTGCTCGATCAGGCCGCGCAGGTGGGCGTCGTCGTCGAACGCGGTCGCGCTGCGGCCGCGGCCGTCGACGCGGTACGGGAAAGCGACTTCGTGCGTGTTCATGATCCGATCACCCGGGTCTGGGCGGCGAGCGCGACGAGCGGCGTGCCGGTCGGCGTACAGATCGCCTGGCTGTCCTGCAACACCGCCGGCTGGCCGGCGATCAGCACGCGGGTTGCCGCGACGACCCACTGCGCGCTGACGCACGGCCCGTTGCCGCCCGGCGGCGCGAAGGCGCAGCCGGCGACGAGATATGGTGCGGCCATCGTCGCTACCGGTTGGCCCGAGACGAGCACGCGCGGGTTCGGCGCCGACGGCATCGCCTGCCCGCCGTGGCTGCACAGCACGGCGGCGCCGAGATGGAGCAGCGGTCCGGGCATCGCGTCACACCACCGTCAGCGCGCCGGCATTGACCGTGACCGTCGGCCCGGTCATGACGATCGACGCGCCCTTGCCGTTCTGGATGTAGATGCCGGTGTCGTTGACGATCAGCGTCGCGCCGGTCGCGCTCTTGAGCATGACGCCGCCGGTCGGCCCCGGCAGGTCGCTGATCGTCAGCCCGTTCTGCAGCGGCGTCTGCAGCGTCATCGCCTGCACGCCGGGCGGCGTCGCGCGCGCCAGCGCCGGCACCTCGGCGGCGCTGCCCCAGAAGCAGCCGACCCAGATCGGATAGTCCGGGTCGCCCTGCTCGAACTCGATCCAGACGCCGGCGCCGATCATCGGCAGCGCGAACATGCCGTTCTGGATGCCGGCGACCGGAACGCACGGCATCGCCCAGGTCGCCGGCAGCAGGCCGGCGGCGTCGGGCACCTGCACCTGCAAGCGGCCGAGCTGCATCGGATCGATGTTGTTGAGCACCATGCCGCGGTACTTGCCGAAGTACTTCTCGCTCATACCGGCACCTTCGGCGTGATCGACACGAGGCCGTTGCGCGTCAGCGTGAAGCTCTGCTTGAACTCGCCGCGCTTCAATGTGCTGCGCACGCTTTGCACGTAGTACAGCCCGTCGTAGGCGATGCCGGCGCCGCGCACGCCGACGAGGC
This sequence comes from Ideonella sp., assembly GCA_039807955.1. Lineage (GTDB taxonomy): Bacteria > Pseudomonadota > Gammaproteobacteria > Burkholderiales > Burkholderiaceae_C > CAIKUF01. The sequence continues at coordinate 6,713 of JBDHSE010000024.1, forward strand.
CGCGCGCCTTCAGCACCCGGCCGTAGCGCAGCACGTCGAGGCTGCCGGTCGCGGTCACCGCGTCCTGCGACTTCGACGCCTCGGCGACGCCGCGCGCGATGGCCTGCATCGGGTTGAGCTTGGCGGTGTCCTTCAACACCTTCAGGTTGGCGATCGGCGTCGGGATCGCGCCCAGCGGCGGCTGCAGCGGGTTGAGGTTCGGGATCGGGATCGGGATCGGCACCCGCGTCAGCTGGTTCTGGATGAAGACGACCGGCAGCACGCCCTTGGTCGGATCGAAGTCGAAGTTCAGCGCCTCGACGTTGGTCAGCGCGTCCATGTCGACGTTGAGCGCCGGCTGCGGCACGCCGACCTTGATCTGCGGCCCGAAGTACGCGACGTTGGTGCCCGGCACCGGGCCGGGGTCGATGTAGAAGACATAGCCGACGTCGCCCGCGAGCTGGCGGATGTACTGCAGGTCGGTGCCCTTTTGCGCCGGGATCTTGTCGATCGGGATCGGCACGTCCGGGAACAGGATCGGCACCGGCAGCGGGACGATGCCGAACGGCGCGTACTTGGCGCACAGCAGCGCGACCCGCGCCTCGATCGGCAGCGCCGGGAACGGCAGGCCGCTGAAGTCCTGCATGTCCATCACCTTCGTCAGGTCCTCGCCGGTGACGGTCACGCTGCCGGCCGCGCCCTGGCTGCCGGCCTGCACCTCGACGTTGGTCATCACGCCGTCGAACAGGGGTTGCGGCGTGCCGTTCAACGTGACGATCAGCAGCACGCGCAGCGGCGGCGTCGCGAGCGCGGTGCCGGTGCCGGCGGCGATCAGGAAGATCGTGTTCAGTTCGGACCTGCTGTTGAACTGGAAGCGCAGCTGGAAGCCGCTGGCCGCGCCGTCGGAGGTGTGGACCTCGACGCTGTCGAGCGCGTCAAGCACGACGCGCGGCGCCGCGAACGGCACGATCGGGCCCATCATCAGCGTGAGCTGGATGCCCTTGCCGAGCAGGCTAGCGGCCATCGTCGGACACGGGCGCGGGAACGCCCTCGGGCAGGGTGATCGCGAGCGTCGCGCCGACTCGCGCGACGAGCACTTCGGGCTGCATCGCCCGGTTCGCGTCGGCGATGCGCCACGCCAGCAGCGGATCGCCGAAGTAACGCGCCGCGAGGTTGTCGAGCCGGTCGCCGGCGGCGACGGTGACGGTCTGCAGCGGCGCGAAGTGCTCCGGCGGCGGCAGGAAGCGGCGCTGCACGTAGACCACGGTGCGGCCGTCGGGCAGCACGACCTGTGCGGTCGGGATGCCGTGGTAGCGGCTGCCAGGCGCGAAAGCCGGCGGCGCCAGCGCGTTGGCCTGCATGAAGGTTTGCACGGGGTCCATCAGCCTATCCCTCCGATGCCGAGCGCCGCGAGCCCGACCGGCTGCAGCTTCTTCGCGAGCTGTTCGCGGCTTTGCAGATAGGCCATGAACAGGCTGCCGCCCTTCGTCGAGTAGCCGAGGTCGTCGACCGACATCACGCGCAGGCCGAGGCTGAGCTTGGCGCGGATCGGGTTGAGCGCCGCGTCGAAAGCCTCCTCGGTGATCGAGAAGTCGGTCACCTTGACCGGCACGATGCGGTTCCTGCCCCAGACGAAGACGGCGAGCGGCGCGAGCATCGGCGCGATCTCGAGCGTGCCCGAACTCGCCTCGCGGTCGACCGCCGCGAGTTGCGCCGGGCTCGGCTGCACCAGCGCCTCGAGCGCCGCGAGCTGCGGCGCGATGCCGAACTGGCCGGCGCCCGGGTTCTGGTCGGGGAACTCGAGTTGGTCGGTGGCGTCGATGTCGGCCTCGAGCTTGTAGGTCTCGACCGCCGGCCCCTTGAAGCGCACCGGCTCGACGCGGTCGCCCTCCTGGCCGCCGCTGGTCTGGACCTGCAGCGTGCGGCTCAGCGAGTCGCTGTTGTACTGCAGCGAGATCACCGCGCGTACGTTGCCGGTCTCCGGATCGACGAGCACGAGGCCGCCCTTGACGAGCTTGGGCGAATTGGGGAATGTGCTCACGTCGTGCTCCAGCGGCTCGGCAGTCGCGTCAGTAGGGGAAGACTGGTGACCAGCGGTCGCAGTACTCGTCGTAGCCGGCGATGAGCACTCCGCGGCGCGCGTCCAACTGCAGCCCGGCCAGCGCGGCGTCGGCCTGGGTGCGTAGGCGGGCGACGTCGTCGGCCCCCCCGGCGATCGCCGGCCCGCCGTGTGCAGCCAGATAGCTCAGCGCTCGGTAGCGCGCATCGTGGCTCGTGCCGACGAGGTCGCGGGCGAGGCGGCTGTCCGGGGCGGCCGTGTTCATTTCTCGTTCGCTCCCGGCGAGCAGGCACCGGTGAGCGGCGCCTTGGAGTAGCAGCGGTAACGGCCGTACTGCTTGACGTTGGTCTCCCAACTGCTCGTGTTGAGCGCCGCCATGCCCCACTTCGACTCGAGCGTGCTCTGCGCCTCGTCGACCTGGCCGGCCGTCGCGACCATGCGGCGCACGATGCCAGTGTGCTGCGTGCGGTCGGCGGCGTCCGAGAACACCAGGATGTCGCCCGGCCGCGTCATGCACGAGTACGACTGCTGCCAGCCGTCGTCCGTCAGGATCGTCGGCACGGTGTCGCCGAACACCGAGTACGGGCCGCCCTTGGCGGTGGAGCCGCCAAAGGTGTAGCCGTGGCACCAGTAGGTCCGGCCATCGTCGGGGCGCCAGGTCGTGATCGTCGTGCCGGCGTCGGTCTTGGCGTCGAGCAACTGCCCCTTTGGTCGTCCAGATCCCCACGGTTCCGACGTCTTGCCGGTCGCCGTGTTCGGGGACCATTGAACGCGCTGCACGAGCGTGGCTGTGTCGGTGATGACCGCACTCTCGTCCGGCCCGCCGCGCGCGCTTCGCGGCGCCTGGCCTTGCTGGATGACGTGCGCAAGTTCGTGCGCGATCAGCCGCCGGCCCGCTGTGCTGTCGGCGGCGAACTGGCCGACGCCGAACACGACATCGCGGCCCAGCGTGTAGGCGCGCGCATGCAGGCTGCGCGCGGCGGCCTCGGCGCTGCCGTCGGTGTGGATGCGCACGCGGCCGAAGTCGTGCCCGAAGCGCGTCTCCATGAACGCTCGCACGCCGGCCGGCAGCGGAGAGCCGCCGCGCACGGCGGCGATCGCGCGCGCCGCCGCCGGTGTCGGTGCCGCCGGCCCGCCCGCAGCCGCCTTCGATTGCACCGTCTCCGCGGCGTCGTCGCCGATGGCCGGGGTCACTACGCCGTCGTCGACGCTGTAGGGGCTCTCGGTCTGGCGGCGGATCGTGCTGTCGTCGCGCGCGCAGACTGCACAGGGCGGCGGCGCGGCGCCATCGGGCATGCGCATCACGCGGTCGGCCACGGCGTCAGCCTCGCGCTCGAAGAGGTCGTCGGCGGCGCCGACGCGCGCTGCAGCCTGCGGCTGGCGCGGCACACGTTCGCGCACCGTGATGCGGCCGAAGTCGTGGGCATGCGCCTTGCCGCACGCCGGGCAGGTGGTGTGAGCCGGTTCGTCGTCGCGCCTGCGCGGCTGCGGCTCGCGCTGCGCAGGCACGACAGCAGCGGGGCGGGTGGCGGCGGTCAGCACGGCGCGCATGATGTTCGAGCCTTCAGAAGTGGAAGGTTGCCGTCACGCCGGCGTAGTCCAGCGGCGCCAGCCTGGTCGGGTCGGTCTCGCTGCCCGGCGTGAGCAGGCGCTTGTAACCGAACTCGAAGGTCGCGACCGGCACCTGTTTGCACTTGGCCTTGGCCTTGTCGACCGCGTCGTACATCTCGCCGATCGCGCCGGCGATCTCGAACGCCTTGCCGAGCTTGTCGGTGCCCGTGGCAGCCTCGAACTCCTTCGCCGCCTTGTTGAGCTTGTCGCCGGCGGACTTGATCTTCGCGCGCGTCTCGCCCGGGTCGGGCGCGTTGCAGGTCGTCGCCGTCGTCTCGATGACGAGGCCGGCCGAACCGGTGGCCGAGGAATTCTGCGGGTCGATCTCGGCGCCGGCCTTGAGCGACACGCGCAGATGCGGCGTGCCGTCGAGCGTGATCTTCAGCGAGAACTTGGCCGGTACCTCGAAGGCGAGATCGATCTGGAGCTTCAGCGCGCCGGCGAGCGGGATTGGCAGCCTGGCGCGCACCTCCTTCGGCAGCGATACGGTGACCGGGCCGAAGACGAGGTCGAGGCCGAGCGACGGCAGGCCGCCGCCGGCCGCGGCCGGCGCAACGGCCACCGGCGGCAACGCGCCCTGCGGCGCCAGCGGCAGCAGCGGCCCGATCGCACTGCGTCGCCGCACCATCGCCGCGATCTGGCCGTGCGCCGCGGTCGAGTACGCGGTGACCGGGCTGATGTCGATCGCGTCGAACGGCACGCCCAGCGCCTGCAGCGCGTCGCGTGTGTCGCGCATGCGCGCGGCGAGGCGCCTGCGCTCGGTGTTCTCGCGTTCGCTGCTGTTCCTGGCTTCGGACGTCAGATCGGCCGACAACGCGACGCGGACCGCGCCACCGCCCTTGTACGACTCGGCGACCTGGACCAGCTTGGGGTTCGACTTCGAGATCGTCTCGTCGGCGCCGATCTCGACACTCGCCAGCGTTGATGTCGTGGCCAGTATCGGCGACGGCAGCGGCGCATCGTCGGGCGCCGCCTGTGCGCCGCCCGGCGCGCCACCGAGCGCCTGCGGGGCGACGCAAGCGCCGCCCGCCGCGCGGCGCGCAGCGTCGTTGGCGCGCGACTCGGCGCTGGCCGGGTCGGCCATTGCGCCGGGCTGCGATTGCTGCACGACGTGTGCCAACTCATGCGCGATCAACACGTCGCCGGCCGCGGTGCCGGGCCGGTAGCGGCCCATACCGAAGACGATCTCGTTCCCCAGCGTCCAGGCCTGCGCCCGCGCAGCGCGTGCAGCGGCGTCGGCCTCGCGGCCGGCATGCACGCGCACGCGGCCGAAGTCGTGGCCGAAGCAGGACTCCATCGCCGCGCGCGTGGCCGGATCGAGCGCGGCCCCCGGCGTGCGCGGCGGGCGGATCGGCGCGGTCGGCGTCGCGTCGCGGCCCGGCGCCAGCGGCGTGCGGTCGCGGCTCATTTCGAGCACCCCAGCAGCGCCTGCGCTTCGCGCCGCGCGGCGTCGGATGCGAGCAGCGCACGGATCGCCGCCTTCTGCTCGCCGTCGTACGGCGCGCTGCCGATCGGGTCGATGAAGCCGCCCGCGCAGGTATAGCGCACGCCCGGCGCCGCGGCCTTGCCCTCGACCTCGTGGATGCTCTGGACGACGTGCGCCAGCGTCTCGTCGCCGGCGGCAATGTCGGCGGCACGCATCTTCAGCAGATCGCCGACCCGCTGGTCGGCCAATGCGTTGAGCGCGCGACGCTGCTGCGGAGTGAGCTGACTGACCTCCTCGCCCCCCTCCAGCGCCTCCACGGCGACGATGCGCTGTTTCGAGCGCCGGGTCACATCGGACAGATAGGTTTCGCGGACGTCGAGCGCCGGCAGCGGCGGTTCGCCGCTCTTCGCGCGTTGGGCATTCTCCTTCTCGCGCGCGAGACGCTGCTCCTTCTCGGACCGCTCCTCGCCCTTGTACTGCCTGATGGCCTGAGCCAGCGTCAAGTCCTTGTTGTTGCCGAACGCGGCGAGCTTGCGCAGGTAGCGGCCGATCGCGTCGGCGCCCGCGCGTTCGGACCCGAAGATCGAGTAGCGGCCGCCGTAGGCGCCGAGCGAGCCCATCTCGGGCGACGCCGGGTAGCCGCGCAACGTGCCGGTATCGGCACCCGGCGCCTGCGTGATGTTGCCCGGATTGTTGGTGACCCAGGGGATGGTCCCGACCTGGACATGGCCGGGCAGAGTCTTCTTCGCGCGCGCGGCCGCCTGCGCAGGCGGCAGGCCGAGGTAGTAGCGCAGCTTGACCTCGTTCGCATAGACAACGTAGCTCCAGTGCGAGTCGGTGGGCAACCTTCCGCTCATGCCCGCGGGTTGGCGCGCGGGGTCGCAGGCCGCGGCGATGCCGGTCGGTGTCAGCGCCGGGGCGGATGCGCCGTGCACCACGCGCTCTGCCGCATCGGCCGCCTCGCGTTCGGCACGTGCGCGGGCCGGTACCGGCGGCGCAGCAGCGTGGACGCCGGCGCGCACTGCGGCCGCCTGCTGCACGACATGCGCCAGTTCGTGCGCGAGCAGCCGCTCGCCGTCGGCCGTGCCCGGGCGATAGCGGCCGGCGGCGAAGCGGATGTGCTCGCCGACCGTGACGGCGGCCGCGCCGCGCGCGGCGGCGTTGGCGGCGGCCCTGGCGTCGTGATGCACCCGCACGCCGGCGAAGTCGTGCCCGAAGCGCGGCTCCAACCGGGCACGGGTGGCAGCGTCGAGCGGCTGGCCCGGGCTCGCTGCCAGCGCATCGGCCGAGGCTGCCTGCACCAGCCGTACGCGCTCTGGCCGCGCCACGCGCGGCACCGCTGTGCGCGCCGGTGTGGCGCAAGCGGTCAACATCCTCTTCATCGCCGCAGCCCCTTTGCGATGGCGCCGCCGAGCCGCGCGCCGATCGACGACGGCGCTGTGCTGGCCGCGATGCCGACGGCGCCGGCGTCGAGCCGCGGCAGCGTCGCCGGCAACGCCGCCAGCCGCTCGATCGCGCCGGGCGCGGCGAGCTGCAGCGCCAGTGCGTCGCGCAGGCCCTCGACGATCGCGTGCCGATCGGCCTGCGCGAAGCCGCGCAACGCAAGGCGGTCGATGTGCAGCACGAGCGTCATGCCCAGCCCCGGGTCTCGGCGTCGGCGAGCGGCCGCTCGCGCTTGGCCGCTTCGGCGTGCGCCGCACGCAGCAGCTGCGTCATGCCGACCGGCTCGCCGGCCTCGGCGGCGTGGAAAGCGGCGTTGACCGCGATGTTGCGGATCTGCCCGCCCGACATCTGCAGCTGCGCCAGCCGCGCCGGGTCCAGCCCGGCGGTCGGCGCCGCGGCCGGGAACACCCGGCGCCAGATGTGCTCGCGCTGGTTGGCGTCGGGAAACGGAAACTGGACGACGAAGCGAAGCCGGCGCTGGAACGCGCTGTCGAGCGCGGCCTTCTGGTTGGTCGTCAGGATCGCAAGGCCGCGGTAGGCCTCCATGCGCTGCAGCAGGTAGCTGACTTCGATGTTGGCGTAGCGGTCGTGGCTGTCCTTGACCTCGCTGCGCTTGCCGAACAGCGCGTCGGCCTCGTCGAACAGCAGGATCGCGCCGCCACCGTCGGCGGCGTCGAAGATGCGCGCGAGGTTCTTCTCGGTCTCGCCGATGTACTTGCTGACGACCGACGCGAGGTCGACGCGCAGCAGGTCGAGGTCGAGCTCGCGCGCCAGCACCTCGGCCGCCATCGTCTTGCCGGTGCCGCTGTCGCCGGCGAACAGCACGGCCAGACCGAGGCCGCGCGCGCTTTGCGCGGCGAAGCCCCAGCGCTGATGCACCGTCGTGCGGTGGCGCACGTGGCTCGCGATCTCGTGCAGCGTGTGCAACTGCGCCTCGGGCAGCACGAGGTCGGACCAGCCGGCGCTCGGCGCAATGCGCCGCGCCAGGCCTTCGAGGCGATGGCAGGCGAGTTCGCGGCACTGCGCCCGCAGGGCTGCCGTGTCGTCCGCGGCGGGCAGCCGCTCGGCGACGGCGCGCACGTCGTGCGCGCTGAGGCGAAACGCCGCGGCTGCGTCGGCGAGTGCGGCCGTGTCGCCGACGCGGCCCGCGAGCGTGCGCTGCCACAGCCGCAAGGCGTCGGCGCCGCCGGGAAGGTCGACGCGGCGCCGCTCGCCGCCGCGCGCGAGCGCGATCGGCTCGCGCAGCGCGGCGAACACCAGCCCGCCGCAGCGCTCGGCGAATCGGCGCACGGCGTGCGATGCGGTGTCGCCGATCTCGACCAGCAGCGCGGCGTCGAGCAACGCGGCTTCGCGCTCCCACAGCGTCAGCAGCGCGTCGGCCTCGGCCGCCGCGGCCGGGATGTCGGCGGCGTCGATCGCGTAGAGGTCGAGGCCGGCGCGTGCGGCGACGCAGGCGGCGACGTCGCGCTGGCCGTAAGCGTCGTCGCCCCAGAGCTGGACCAGCGCGTTGGCCGCTGCGGGCCGGTGCGCCAGCGCGTCGACGATGGCCTGTGCGGTGTCGCGCTGCGCGTCGGCGAGCAGTTCGACCGCCGGCACCGGCCGCAGCAGCGGGCGCAGCCGGGCGTCGAGACCGTTGACGCCGGCGATGTAGTGCAGCACGCGTTCGTCGATCCGCAGCCGGGCGCCGACCAGCGTCGCACCGTCGCCGACCTCGACGAGCCGCCAGCGGCGCAGCGGGCGCATCGGCGTCAGCGCGCTCCAGTGCGCGTCGGGCAGGACGGCGAGCGCGATGCCGAACGTCGCCGCCGCGCCGCGGCCGGCGCCGCCCGCACACGCCGCGCCGAGCGCGCTGTCCATCTCGACGCCGGCGGCGAGCAGCAGCGTGTCGCGCTCGAACGCCGTGAGGCCGAGGCGGCCGGCGAGGACGTCGATCGCGGCCGGCGATGCGAGTGCTGCGCGGCACGCGTCGACCCGCTGCTGCACCTCGGCGGCCGGTTCGCCGGCGAGCAGCGTCTTCAGCCGCGCGAACTCGGCGACCAGCAGCGCCTGGTTGGCGTCGGTCCAGTCGACGATGCGGTCGGGGGCGTTCATGTGATCGTCAGCCGCTGGTCGTTGAAGCTCGGCGCCGCCGGCGGCTCGGCCGAGCGGTCGATGATCGGGCTGTCGATGCCGTCGATGCGCAGGCGCACCATGTGCTCGCCGAGCGGCGCGTCGGCGATCACGAACTCGAGCGAGCTGGCTGGCGACCCGCTTGCGCCCTGCGGCAGGTACTCGTCCTGCCCGAGCACGAGCACCGCGTGCTGGCCGGCACGCAGCAGCGGCGTGAAATCGATCGCGACGCTCGCCGACTGGTCGGGGTTGCGCGCCACCGACTGCGGCAGGTTGGTGATGCGTGGCGCGACGGTGAGCGCGAGCCGGTTGGTCTCGCGCGCCGCGCTCTCGCCGGGGCGCACGAGCCGCGCCGCGACGCGGTAGACGCCGACCGGCAGCGCCGCTTCCTGCCCTTCGAGCGAAGCTTCGATCAGCGCGCCGGCGCCGTCGGGCGGCGAAGGCGGCGGCAGCGCCGGGATCGCCAGCTCGACGCCGAGCCGGTCGCTCGTCAGGATGACCTCGCGCGCGCTGCCGTCGAGGTGGTGGCCCTGCAAGCCGATGGTGTCGCCGATCGCCGCGGCCGGCTGGCGCGCCGGCGGCACGATCGCCTCGAGTGTCGGCAGCGCAGGCAGCAGACCGGGCTCGACGACGATGCCGCGATCGCGCCCGGTCGCCAGGTCGACCGGGCCGCGGCTGAGCACCGGCAGCGGCGTGCGCGCCGGCTGCGCCGCCTCGATCAGCACGACCGACGCGGTGTAGGCCGCGGTCGGCCGGAAGTGGCTCTGCATCGCGGTCCAGAGCTTGGACATCTCCTCGGTGTTGAGGTACTGCGGCGTCAGCTTGACGAGTTCGACCTGGTCTTCGAGCCCCGAATCGGCGAGCGCGCGCAGCGCCGGCGGCAGCGTCGCGCCGAGGTCGGGCGACGGGTCGAGCGCGGTGCGGATCGCGTCGCGCGTCAGCACCGGCATCTCGTGCAGCAACTGCATCGCGTAGCCGAGCAGGATCTCGGCGTGCAGGTCGCCGCCGCTGTAGACCGACAGCAGGTAGTGCAGGTCGAGCGCGAGCGGCGGGTTGGCGAGCCGCAGCCGGCCGCTCGCATCGCGCGACGGCAGACGGTCGTTGCGCCAGCCCGGGTTCGGCGTCACGAGATACAGGAACAGGTTGATCTGCGACGCCTCGCTGCCGTTGGCCGGCACGACGCGATCCGGCGCGAGCGTGCTCACCGTGACGCTGCTGCCGAGCACGCCGCTGACGTTGTGGTTGACGAGGCCGTCGTTGAGCAGGTCGCGCAACACCGCGGTGACGCCGGCGATGGCCAGTGCGGTACTCATGACTTGCTCCGCCGCGCAAGGTAGGTGCCGAGCGACACCGGCGCCGTCGCAGCGGCCGGTCGGCGGCGCGGTGCCGGCTCGTTGGTTGCGGTGACGTCGATGCGGCCGATGTGGATGTGAACCTCTTTCGGCTCGTCGGCCGCCGACAGCGCGACTGCGGCACGGCCGTCGGAATTGCGCAGCACCGCGGCGGCAACGGAGGCGCCGGATGGCAGGGGCGCCGGCGCGACCGCCGGCATCAACGGCTCGGGGCCGGGGCGCCGCCTGGCGGTTTCGGCGGACCGCGGCGGCGGCGCCGGGTCGGGCGTGCCGGCAGCGTGCAGCGGCAAGCGCTGCTCCTGCACCGTTGCGTCAACGCGGCGGTCTTCGATCGACTTCATCATCGCGTTCGCGGCGGCGCCTTCGGCGCGCCGCGGCGGCGTCGGCGCCGCCTCGACCGCAACGCGAACTGCCGGCGCGTCCAGCGCCGCAGGTGCGGTCGTTTGGCCGCGCGGCGGCGCGGCGGGGCCGAG
>JBDHSE010000441.1:0-2669 GCA_039807955.1 Ideonella sp.
TTGCGAGCAGTTCTACGACGCCGGAAACGACTGCATCATGGTCGTGCCGGCGTTCGTCGCGCGCGTCGCCGGCGACTGCACGGTGCGCCTGAACCGCGAGCACAACGCGCTGCGCTGGCTGCCGCTGGCCACCGCGACGCGCGAGGTTCCGTTCGGCAGCCAGCGCGACCTGTTCGCCTACGTGCAGCGCGAGTTCATCGACCGCCCGCCGAACGAGCACCTGCGGATCGCGATCGAGTGAGCGACGCACGATTCGCGACTGAAGCCGGCGGCCGCACACGGAACAAAGGAAGTCGACCATGCTGCTGTTCGATGCGCTGAGCCCCGCGCCGCGCGCGCTGCGGATGTTCCTGCTGGAGAAGGGCCTGTCGATCCCGACCCGCAACATCGACGTCTTCGCCGGCGAGAACCGCAGGCCCGAGTACCTCGCGCACAACCCCGCCGGCCAGACGCCTGCGCTGCTGCTCGACGACGGCAGCTGCATCGCCGAGGCGGTCGCGATCATGGAGTACCTGGAAGAACGCCAGCCCTACCCACCGCTGATCGGCAGCACGCCCGAGCGGCGCGCCGCGACCCGCCAGTGGCTGCGCCGCGTCGAACTCAACATCACCGAGAACATCCACAACGCCTACCACTACGCCGAGGGGCTGGCGCGCTTTCGCGACCGCATCCCGGTCGCGCCCGAGGCGGCCGACGGCTTGAAGCGCGTCGCGCAGGACCGCATCGCCTGGCTCGACGCGATGATCGCCGGCCGCGAGTTCATCGCCGGCGCCGCCTTCAGCGTGGCCGACATCTGGCTCTACATCTGGCTCGACTTCGCCGCCGGCGTGAAGCAGCCGTTCGACCGCACGCTGCCCCACATCGGGCCCTGGTTCGACCGCATCGCCAGGCGCCCGAGCGCCGAGGCGAGCCTGCATCCGGATTGGCGCAAGGTCGGCGTGCGGGGCTGACGAAGCGGCCGGCGCCGGCCACGCGCGAGAACGCGTTCAGGCGTCGATATTCGCCGCCCTTAGCGCATTCGTCTCGATGAAATCGCGCCGTGGTTCGACCTCGTCGCCCATCAACATCGTGAAGACGCGGTCGGCCTCGATCGCGTCGTCGATCTGCACCTTGAGCAGGCGACGCACGGCGGGGTCCATCGTCGTCTCCCAGAGCTGCTCGGGGTTCATCTCGCCCAGGCCCTTGTAGCGCTGGCGGCCGACGGCGCTTTCGGCCTGCTGCATCAGCCACGCCATCGCGGCGCGGAAGTCGCTCACCTTCGCTTCCTTGCGGCGTTCGCCCTCGCCCTTGCTGACGACGGCGTCGGGGCCGACGAGGCCCTTGAAGGTGCGGCCGGCGTGGCTCAGCGCCTCGTAGTCGGCGCCGTGCACGAAGTCGGCGCTGATGACGCTCGTCTTCGTGTTGCCGTGGTGGCGGCGTTCGATGCGCAGCATGTGCTTGTCCGAGCGCGCGTCGAAATCGGCGCTGACCTCGGCGTCGTGCAACGCGGCCTTCATCGCGCGCGCCGAGGCTTCGGCCGCGGCGAGCGTGTCGAGGTCGATCGCGAGGCCGTCGGCGATCGCGCGCAGCGCCTCGACGTCCATCCACTTGCTCAGCCGCTCGACGATGTTGTTGGCGAGGACGTACTGGCGCGCGAGCGCGGCGAGCGCGTCGCCGGCGAGCACCTCGGCGCCGGCGATCCCCGTCTCGAGCCGGGCGTCGCTCATCGCGACCTTCAGCAGATAGGCGTCGAGCTCCTGGCCGTCCTTCAGGTACTGCTCGTCGCGGCCGAGCTTGACCTTGTACAGCGGCGGCTGCGCGATGTAGATGTGGCCGCGCTCGACGAGTTCGGGCATCTGGCGGTAGAAGAACGTCAGCAGCAGCGTGCGGATGTGCGCGCCGTCGACGTCGGCGTCGGTCATCAGGATGATGCGGTGGTAGCGCAGCTTGTCGGGGTCGAACTCGTCCTTGCCGATGCTCGTGCCGAGCGCGGTGATCAGCGTCAGGATCTCGTTGCTCGTCAAGAGCTTCTCGAAGCGCGCGCGCTCGACATTGAGAATCTTGCCGCGCAGCGGCAGGATCGCCTGGAACTTGCGGTCGCGCCCCTGCTTGGCGCTGCCGCCAGCCGAGTCGCCCTCGACGATGTAGATCTCGCACAGCGCCGGGTCCTTCTCCTGGCAGTCGGCGAGCTTGCCCGGCAGGCCCATGCCGTCGAGAACGCCCTTCCTGCGCGTCATCTCGCGCGCCTTGCGTGCCGCCTCGCGCGCGCGGGCGGCGTCGACGATCTTGCCGCAGATGATCTTGGCGTCGTTCGGGTTCTCGAGCAGGTAGTCGGTCAGCAGCTTGCCGACGATCTCCTCGACCGGGCCGCGCACCTCGCTGCTGACGAGCTTATCCTTGGTCTGGCTGCTGAACTTGGGCTCGGGCACCTTGACGCTGATGACGCACGCCAGGCCCTCGCGCATGTCGTCGCCGGCGACTTCGACCTTCGCCTTCTTCGCGAGTTCGTTGTCGTCGATGTACTTGTTGATGACGCGCGTCATCGCCGCGCGCAACCCGGTCAGGTGGGTGCCGCCGTCACGCTGCGGGATATTGTTCGTGAAGCACAGGACGCTCTCGTTGTAGCCGTCGTTCCACTGCATCGCGACTTCGACGCCGACGTTGGTGCCGAACTCGCTTTCCTTGTCGCC
>JBDHSE010000442.1:0-2653 GCA_039807955.1 Ideonella sp.
GACCGCTGCGCCGCCGGCTGCGGGCGCTACCTCGGCTACATCGCCGACGAGATGAACATGGGCCTGCACGAGCTGGGGCCGATGGCGATGAAGTCGACGAAGAACATCCGCATCAACTCGACCTGCACCGTGTTCGCCGGCGCCGAACTGCGCGACCGGCTCTCGCTCGGCGACAAGCGCGAGGACATCATGGCCGGGCTGCACCGCGCGATCATCCTGCGCGCGATGTCGATCCTCGCCCGCTCGGGAGGCGTGCGCGACCAGTTCACGTTCACCGGCGGCGTCGCGAAGAACGAGGCCGCCGTCAAGTCGCTGAAGGAACTGGTGAGGGAGAACTACGGCGACGTCACACTCAACATCGACCCCGACTCGATCTACACCGGCGCGCTCGGCGGCGCGACCTTCGCCTGGCGCGCCGTCGTCGAGGAAGGCAAGACGGCAGAGGCGCGGGCCTGAGCCCGATACCGGCGACAGCGATCCTTCAACCCGAGGACACAGCACCATGATCCACACCATCGGCATCGATATCGGCTCCGGCGCGATCAAATCGGTCCTGTTTCGCCACCACGGCGACGGCCGGACCGAATGGCTCGCCAAGCGCTGTGAACGCATCCGCAGCCGCGACCCGATGACGCTCGCGCACCAGGGCTACGAGGGCGTGATCGAGGACGCCGGACTGAAGCCGGACGACATCGCCTACATCGCGACGACCGGCGAGGGCGAGAACGTCAAGTTCGCGACCGGCCACTTCTACTCGATGACGACGCACGCACGCGGCGGCGTCTACCTCGAGCCGGCGGCGCGCGGCATCGTCGACATCGGCGCCCTGAACGGCCGCGCGATCTACGTCGACGAGCGCGGCAAGGTGCTGTCGTACAAGATGACGAGCCAGTGCGCGTCCGGCTCCGGCCAGTTCCTCGAGAACATCGCGCGCTACCTGGGCGTCGCGGTCGAGGAGATCGGCCCGCTGTCGCAAAGCGCGAAGGACCCGGAGAAGGTCAGCTCGATCTGCGCCGTGCTCGCCGAAACCGACGTCATCAACATGGTCAGCCGCGGCATCGCGACACCCGACATCCTCAAAGGCATACACCTCTCGATGGCGTCGCGCATCGTCAAGCTGCTCAAGGTCACCGGCATCAAGACCGGGACCGTGCTGCTGACCGGCGGGCTGGCGCTGGATTCGGGGCTGCTCGCCGCGATCCAGGAGGAGATGGTCGCCGAGAAGGTCAACGTGACGACCGTCTCGCACCCCGATTCGATTTATGCCGGTGCGATCGGCGCCGCCCTCTGGGGGGCGTTCCGCCACACCAAGCTGCAGGAACTGGAAACCGCTGCGGCCTGACCTGAAGGAGAAGTAACCATGGCCCTCTACATCACTGACGACTGCACCGCGTGCGACGCCTGCAGGCCGGTGTGCCCGAACGAGGCGATCGCTGCCGGCGACCCGATCTACATCATCGACCCGAACCGCTGCACCGAATGCGTCGGCGCCGAGGACGAGCCGCAATGCGTCCTCGTCTGCCCCGCCGACTGCATCTTCCCCGACCCCAACCACGTCGAAAGCCGCGAAGAGTTGCAGGCGAAGTACGACGCGCTGCACGGCTGACCCCGCGCGCACGCCGGCCCGCGAGCGCGGGCCGCGCATCAGCCGCTGCGGCGGCGAAACACGAGCATCAGGTTGTTTGCCGGCATCGCGCAGCGCTGCACGCGCTGCAGCCCGGCGCGCGCCGCCTCGGCATCGACATCGGCGATCCGGCGCAAGCCCCAGCGCGGATCACGCGCTCGCAGGTCCGCGTCGAACGCGACGTTGCCCGGCGCGGTCGGCACCTCGTCCTCGATGAACGGGCCGTAGAGCACGAGCGCCCCATCGGGCGCCAGTTCGCGCGCCGCAAGCCGCATCAACGCGGCGCATGTATCCCATGGCGCGATGTGGATCATGTTGGCGCAGAAGACCGCATCGAATGGGCCGCCGAAGCTGCCCGCTGCCGGCGGCGCGAGCACGTCGAGGGTGATCGCGCGCCGCACGTTCGGCAGATTGGCGCAACGTGCCGCTATGCCATGCAGCGCGCGCGGATCGATGTCGCTCGGCTGCCATTCCCAACCCGGGTGAGCAGCGGCGAAATGCGCCGCGTGCTGGCCGGTGCCGCTCGCGATCTCGAGCAGCTTCGCGCTCACCGGCAGGACGCTCGCGAGCACCTCCAGGATCGGCGCCTTGTTGCGTTCGGCGGCGGCGCTGAAGGGCGGTGCCGCTTCACCGGCCGGGCTCATGCGCTGGCGCCGCTGCGCGCGCTCGGCCGCCCGCAACGCATGGGCGGCGCGGCGGCAGGCCGTCCGATCGCGCCGCAGCGGCGCTGCGTCAAGCCGCCTTCGGCGCGAAGCCGATGACGGCCTTCGTCTCGAGGAACTCGGCGAACGCGTGCTCGCCCCACTCGCGGCCGTTGCCCGACTGCTTGTAGCCGCCGAACGGCGCCATCAGGTCGGGCGCGGCGTTGTTGAGCGTGACCTGCCCGGCGCGCAGGCGCGATGCGACGTCGCGCACCGCGTCGAGGTCGGTGCCGGAGACGTAGGCCGACAAGCCGTACGGCGTGTCGTTCGCGATCGCGACCGCCTCGTCGACCGTGTCGTAGCCGAGGATCACGAGCACCGGGCCGAA
>JBDHSE010000025.1:0-17025 GCA_039807955.1 Ideonella sp.
CGGCTGATGATCCAGCTCGAGCTGGTCGGCCTGTCGCGCCTGGGGCCGAACCCGCTGCAGCTCTTGAAAGACAATATCACCGGCTACCAACCGTTGCGCGACCGCCGTTCGCCCGCGACCAGCCAGCCTTTCTATGATTGAACCAAGATTCCTGCGGCGCCTGCTCGCCGCCGTTGCCGCGGCGCTGCTGACGAGCGCTGGCGCCGCCACCTGGGCCCAGACCTCGCGCGGCGAGATCCCGCCCGGCGACTACATCGTCGCGATCGTCAACTCCGAACTCGTCACGCACGGCGAGGTCGAGCAGCGCATGGCGCGCGTCAAGCAGGAGGCGGCGCGCAGCGGTGCGCGGCTGCCGCCGGACGACGTGCTGCGCCAGCAGATCACGAACGCGCTGATCGACGAACGCGTGCTCGTCACCTACGCGCGCGACATCGGCGTCAAGGTCGATCCGGCCGAGGTCGACCGCGCGATCGCCAACATCGCGGCGCAAAACCGCATTCCACTCGATCAGCTGCGCGACCGCTTGGCGCGCGAGGGCATCGACTACGGCCGCTTTCGGGACAACCTGCGCGACCAGATCGCCGTCGAGCGCGTGCGCGAGCGCGACGTGATCGCGCGCATCCAGCCGACCGACCGCGAGATCGACGCGCTGATCGACAAGCAGCGCGCGGCGGCCGGCGCGTCGATCGAGTACGACATCGCGCAGGTGCTCGTCACCGTGCCCGAGGGGGCAAGCGATGCGGTCGTCGCCGAGCGCAAGGCGCGCGCCGAGTCGGCCCTTGCCAGGGTCAAGGCGGGCGAGGATTTCGCCCAGGTTGCGCGCGAGATGTCGGAGGACGCGAACCGCGCCAAGGGCGGCGAGATCGGCATGCGCCCGGCCGACAAGCTGCCCGACGTGTTCGTCGACGTCGTGCGCCCGCTCGAGCCGGGGCAGGTCGCGCCGGCGCTGTTGCGCACCGGCGCCGGGTTTCATGTCCTCAAGCTCGTCGACAAGCGCGAAGCGCGCGCCTTCACGATCACCCAGGTGCGGGCGCGCCACATCCTGCTGCGGCCGTCGCCGCAGCTCGACGAGCAGGCCGCGCTGCGCCGGCTCGCCGACCTCAAGCGCCAGATCGAATCCGGCAAGATCAGCTTCGAGCAGGCGGCGCGCCAGAACTCCGAGGATTCGAGCGCGGCGCAGGGCGGCGAACTCGGCTGGGCCTCGCCCGGAACCTTCGTCCCCGAGTTCGAGAAGGCGATTGCGAACGTGCCGGTCGGCGGCATCGCCGATCCGTTCGTCACCCGCTTCGGCGCGCACCTGGTGCAGGTCGAGGAGCGGCGCACGGTCGAGATCGACCTGAAGCAGCAGCGCGAGCAGGCGCGCAACGTGCTGCGCGAGCAGAAGTTCGGCGAGGCGTACGCCGAATGGACGCGCGACCTGCGCGCCCGCTCCTACATCGAGATGCGCGAACCGCCGCAGTGAGCTGAAACGGCGCGCGGCGTCCCGGCCCATGAGGCACATCGCGCGCAAGCGCTTCGGCCAGCACTTCCTGACCGACGAGTCCGTCATCGCGGCGATCGTCGACGCCATCGCGCCGCAGCCGGGCGACGCGATGGTCGAGATCGGCCCCGGACTCGGCGCGATGACCGGGCCGCTCGCCGCGCGCTGTGGTGCGCTCACCGTGATCGAGCTCGACCGCGACCTCGCCGCCCGTTTGCGCCAGCGCAGCGAGCTGCAAGTCGTCGAGGCCGATGTGCTGACGGTCGACTTCGGCGCCCTCGCAAGCCGTTTCGGGCGGCGGCTGCGCATCGTCGGCAACCTGCCGTACAACATCTCGACGCCGATCCTGTTTCATCTGCTCGCGCACGCGGCGCAGGTCGAGGATCAGCACTTCATGCTGCAAAAGGAGGTCGTCGCGCGGATGGCGGCCGCGCCGTGCAGCAAGGCCTACGGGCGGCTGAGCGTGATGCTGCAGTGGCGCTATGCGATCGAGGCGCTGCTCGACGTGCCGCCCGAGGCGTTCGATCCGCCGCCGCGCGTCGACTCGGCCGTGGTGCGGATGCAGCCGCTGGCGGACGTGTCCGGCATCGACGCCGAGCGGCTCGGCGCGATCGTCGCGACCGCGTTCTCGCAGCGGCGCAAGGTGCTGCGCAACACGCTCGGCCCCTGGCTCGCGGAGCGGGGCTTTGGCGGCGTCTTCGACCTCGCGCGCCGCGCCGAGGAGGTGCCGGTCGGCGAATACGTCGCGCTCGCGCGGGCACTTGCGCCGCCGCATTGATCCGGCCGCGCCATGAAGAAAGCGGCCCGCGGGCCGCTTTCTCGGTCGAGCGCAGGCGGCGCGCCGCTCAGGCGGTCGTCAGCCACATCGCGGTATCGAACGCGCTGCTCATCATCGGCATGTTCATGCCGAAGTTCGCGCTGGCTGCTGCCTTGCTCAACGGCTTGCTCGGCTTGTCGGTGTTGATCTGGGCCCCTTGCGTCGCCCGCTCCCATGACCCGTGTTCCTGGGAGCGGGCTACTGAAAAGAATAGAAGACCCTGAACGGTATCTTGCGTTCCCCCCAGAAGTCGGCCGCATCGCGAAAGACGTCGAGCAGCTGCTCGCGCGCCTCGCGGTCGAAGCGTGGGTTGTCGGGGAGCTGCTCGAGGACGACGACGAAGCCCGGCTGCGGGCCGGCCTTGTGCACGAGGTCGGTCATGCAGTCGTAGAGCGCGTCGAGGTTCTTGCCGAAGTGCGGCGGGAACAGGAACGCGGCGGCAATCGCGTCGAGCACGTCCTGCTTGGACTGCGCCGCGGTCAGGTTGACGTACAGGAAGTGCTGGCCTATGGCCTGCGCCGCCTGCGCCAGGTCGTCCACGCGGTAGGCGCGTATCGACTGGACATTGTTCGGACGGACTGTCTGCAAGAGCATGGTCCCGATCCTCCTCGTGTCAAGAAAGGGGTCTGTCGGTGTCGAATCAATCCACGATGCGTTTGAAGCTCGTGTAGTGGTCGGCGCTGTAGTAGCAGGCGTCGGGAGCGGCAGGCTCTGTGCCGCCGCAGACGATGCGCCTCGCGCCCCGATCCGGTGCGCCCGGTGTCGGGACGGTGTATTCGCGGTAATAACCTCTGGATTCAAGCGGCAGGCGGCGTTCGCGGTTGCCGAACACCGCACCATCCTTGCTGTAGCGAAACGGGCCTCCCGATCGGATGGCGATCTCGGTGGCCCGGGCCTCCCGGGGCAACTCGGCGCGCGCAACGGTTGCACTCTGTTCGACGGCGCCTTTGGCAAGCAGGCCGGCCGGCGCCACGAAGGCGGCGGCCAGGACCGCGGTTGAAACTACCGATCGAAGGGCCACAAGCCCCAGATGCCGACGCGCTCGCGGCGTCCGCAGCGCTCCGGTGCGAAACACGGGTTTCCCCTGAATTCTGAAGTGCGAATCGTAGCGAAAAGGCCGGAAAAGCTCAAGTCCCTGCTTAAAAATTGGGCAATACCGAGCGGCTTGAAGTGTTCGCTCACATAGCGTCTTACGCCGTACACTAAACCGATCGGTCAAGATGCGCGGAATCATGCATCACATTGTTGCAATGCACCACTCGAACCCGGGGTAAGCGCCGCGTCGAGCCGCCTGTCGTGCCCCTTTCACCGCCAAAGGCGAAGGGATGGCTCAGGCGTAGGCGTAGCCGAGCGCGGCGAAGAAGTGGCACACGCTGCCGGCGAGCACGAGCAGGTGCCAGACGAAGTGTGCGTAGCGCAGCCGGTTGTCGAGCAGGAACACCGCCGCGCCGAGCGTGTACGCCACGCCACCCGCGACGAGCCACGCAAGCCCCGCCGCCGGCATGCGAGCAACGAGCGGGCCGATCGCCACCAGCACGATCCAGCCCATCGCGACGTACAGCCCGGTCGAGAGCCATGGATGCTCGAGCCGGTTCAAGAGTTTGATCGCGACGCCGAGCACGGCGCACGCCCAGACGACGCCGAACAGTGTCCAGCCCCAGCCGCCGCGCAGGACGCCGAGCGTGAACGGCGTGTAGCTGCCGGCGATGAAGACGTAGATCGCGGCGTGATCGATGCGGTTGAACCAGGCCTTGGCGCGGCTCGCCGGGATCGCGTGGTAGAGCGCCGAGACGAGGTACAGCAGGATCATCGTCGCCGCGAATACACTTGCACCGACGACGTCGAACGCAGTTCCGCGCAACGCCGCCTGATGAACGAGAATCGGCAGCGACGCGACGGCGAGCAGGAAGCCGATGCCGTGACTGACGGCGTTGGCGATCTCCTCGCCGAGCGTCTGCGGCCGATCGGCCATCAGGGTTTGCATGTAGGGATTGTGCCGCAGGGCGATCGAATCGGCGTAAGGTGCGAGCCAGCCGGAGGGCGTCAACTTCGTGATTTGTTGGATTTCAACTGGAGAGAATGCATGAGCAAGCGTGATGTGGTTGTTCTGGGTGCCGCGCGGTCGGCGATCGGCACGTTCGGCGGTTCGCTCGCCGACACCGAGCCGGCGGAACTCGCCGGCATGGTGATGAAGGAGGCCGTGAAGCGCTCCGGCGTCGACCCGAAGGCGATCAACTACGTCACGGTCGGCAACTGCATCCCGACCGAGAGCCGTTATCCGTACGTCGCCCGCGTGGCGTCGATCCAGGCCGGGCTGGCTATGGATTCGGTCGCGATGGCGGTCAACCGGCTGTGCTCGTCGGGCCTGCAGGGCATCGTGACGACGGCGCAGAACATCCTGCTCGGCGACTGCGACTACGGCGTCGGCGGCGGCGTCGAGGTGATGAGCCGCGGCGCCTACCTGTCGACGGCGATGCGCAGCGGCGCGCGCATGGGCGACTCGAAGATGATCGACTCGATGGTCGCCGCACTCACCGACCCGTTCGGCGTCGGCCACATGGGCATCACGGCCGAGAACCTCGTCACCAAGTGGGGCATCACGCGCGAGGAGCAGGATCAGCTTGCCGTCGAATCGCATCGCAAGGCGGCGGCGGCGATCGCCGAGGGCCGCTTCAAGAGCCAGATCGTGCCGATCGTCAAGCAGACGCGCAAGGGCGAGGTCACGTTCGACACCGACGAGCACGTCAAGCCGAACACGACGCTGGAGACGCTCGCCAAGATGAAGCCGGCGTTCAAGAAGGACGGCTCGGTGACCGCCGGCAACGCGTCGGGCATCAACGACGGCGCGGCGTTCTTCGTCCTCGCCGATGCGGCCGTGGCTGCCGCCGCCGGCCACAAGCCGATGGCGCGCCTCGTCAGCTACGCGATCGCCGGCGTTCCCAACGAGATCATGGGCGAGGGCCCGATCCCGGCGACCAAGCTCGCGCTGAAGAAGGGCGGCCTGACGCTCGACCAGATGGACGTGATCGAGAGCAACGAGGCCTTCGCCGCGCAGGCGATCGCCGTCGCCCGCGGGCTCGAGCTCGACATGAAGAAGGTCAACCCCAACGGCGGCGCGATCGCGCTCGGCCACCCGATCGGCTGCTCGGGCGCCTTCCTCGCGACGAAAGCGGTCTACGAGCTGCACCGCAGCGGCGGCAAGTACGCGCTGGTGACGATGTGCATCGGCGGCGGGCAGGGCATCGCGGCGGTGTTCGAGCGGCTCTGATCGGCGACCATCACTTCGATGCAGAATGTAGAGAACGCCCGTAAAGACGCATGAATGCTTGCTTTCGGGCTTCTTCTCTGCCCGTGTGTACACGGAGGTGTACACGCTGCCCATGTGTCGCCGTCATGACGACGCCTCGCTAGCCGATCCTGCCCAGCCGCTCGCGCCGCAGTTCCAGCGTCGTCGCCATGCCGGCCAGTGCCGCGTTGACGTGGGCATCGTGTTCGCCTTGCAGTCGCTCGAACGTGCGCCAGTGCATGCCCTTGGGCTTGCCGCCGTTGCCATTCAGAATGCCGGGCTCCCAGCCCAGCCGCCGCCGGATCGTGTCCGCCCGCCGGGTCGCCCGGTCATCGTCGGTTTCGCGCTGGCAACGGTAGGCCAGGCGGTTGCACTGCCGACAGGCGAACACCCGGCCACCATGCAGCACCGCGACCCGCCGGCCGCAGCCGACAACCGGGCAGCGCCACCACACGCGCCGCCCGCCGAAGCCGCAGGCCGTCCAGTCAAGCAACACCGCGTAGTTCATCGGCTCCCACGCGCCGCCGTTGTGGTGGCGGCTTCGGTTCCGGTAGTCCAGAACCACGCGGTCGGCTTCGACACGAAGGCCGATGGCCGCAGTGACTTCGCCGTTGCGCGTCCACTGCCAGTTGAAGCACCTGCCCGGCGTCAACAACCCGGCCCGGTTGATCTTGCGCACGTCAAGCGGCCGTAGGTCATCCGTGCACCGCCGGCCGTCGCGCCTGCCACTGCCGAAGCCCCCCATGCTTTGCGTCCTCGAAGATTCGCCGAAATCATCCGGCAAGTTGACTAGTTCTCCCCGCGCAATCACGCCGCTCATGTCGGTGCAGCGGCAAGCTGGCAAGGACATCCGGACCGTACGAAGTGCGCGTGCGTAGTTCATGTGCAGTAACGGACAACCCAGTTCTCGACGCTGGCGCGGCATCCATTCGGCATCCATTCGGCATCGCCGGTCACGCCGGCGCCCATTGTTGGCCGACCCTTCGGCGTGCCCGTCATCGTTTCGTCCCGTTTCGACCAACCGGCGCGCAAGCCGACACCCCGACAGTCGACAGCCGAACAGCCGCAGCAGATGGCTTCTCTAGATGGTGCCCGCCAGACGGAACAGACGAGACCCCAAAAACAGTCTTGATAGTTCCGCGAGACGGAACAGGCGGCGGTCTCTCTGTTCCGCGAGACGGAACTATCAGCGCCCTCTCTGTTCCGCCAGACGGGATAAGGCTCGCGTTTTTGTAGGCGCCACGCTCGAAACCGGCAGTGGCCCCGAAATCGTAATCGGGATGCCGGTCGAGCGCCCGCCACGTCACCGCGTACCAGCTTGCCCGGTTCGGTCGGTGCCCCTTGACGGTCTCGAAGATGAAAGCCGCCGCCAGTAACTCGGACTTGGCGCGCTGAATCACGTCTGCCGACTTCCATCCCCGCTTCGCCAGATGAGCACGCGAGCACAACAGCCTGCCGTTGTTGTCGCGCACGAACTGCCGCGCGACCTCCAACAGCAGCGACCGCGCAGGATGGCTCAAACGGGCGTATGCGGGGCTATCGAGCACAGACAAGGGTAGGGCCACGAATGCGCCCGGATCGCGGCCAGAGTCGCCTTTGCGGCCCGCGTTACGGCCGTTCGCCATCATGGCCTCCAAGCCGACCGTTCCACGCTGCATGGAAGTGCTTCATGGACTCGACCTCGGTGCGCTCGATCTGGACGGCGTGGCGCCATGCGTCGGCATCGATGTAGCCGGTGACGGCATCACGAACCCGCGCACGAAGGTCATTCGGGTCCATCGCGTCCAGTTCCCAACACTTGCTCGGCTCGGCACTCGTGGCACTGGCGTACCAGCTCGCGCGGGCATCGCCGGCCTTCGTGGCGGCCGGGAAGTGCGGCAGGCGGTCCAGGTCGTCGCGCACCAGGGCGATACGCTTGAAATCCCAGCTCGACCCGTACCGTTCGAGCCGGCGCGGCAGATCGACCTCGCTCATGTACAGCCCGGACGGGTCCCAATCGCCGATGTACAGCGCAATGGCGTCGCGGTCGTCGGGCAGGTCGAGCGAGTCTTCGGCCGCTTGCCGTACCGCAGTGAAGGAGCCGAAACCCTTCATCACCCGGAACGTCACGCCGAACTCATCGAGCACTGGCGCGAGCACGCCTTGCACGGTCGATTTCTCGCTCCACACCTCTACCAGCGCGGGTTGATCCTGCCAGTAATCGCGCCGGTACTGCTGGACAGCCGCGCGGATCAGGCTGCCTGGATCGCGCCATGCGTTGATGCGTTCCACGGCGCGCGAGCCGTCGACGATCAACGTCCAGTCCAGCGCGTTGGTCTCGCGCATGGCAGTCATCACGCGACTGACCCGCTGCGTGCTGCCCGTGCTCATTTCGGGGATCACGCCCGCCGTGAACAGCGCATAGCACACGCCGCGCACGGTGATAGGGTGGCGCTCGCGCACGATGCCCCGAATCGCCGCCTCGAGCTCCAACGTGGCGGCGGCCTTGCCGCGCTGGCGAGGCAAATTGCGACCCGTCTGAGTTTGCTCGGCAGGCTCACCCATGGCGCCCTCCGATGGCCTTCTCGATTACTCCACAAAGTCCCCGAAGCTTGACGCCGTAGAGCATGCTGACGATCAGCGCCAGCAGTGCCCGTAGCGTGTGAAGCGCCTTACGGGCCTCTGCGCCGGTGGCAGAACTTGCGTGTTCGTTCTGTTCTCCGCTCTGTGCGGCTCGCGCCGCCGGGGCCGATTCCTTCTGTGCGGTCAGCCCAGCAGGCGCGACAGCATCGGCAGCCACCGATGCAGCGCCAGCAGCGCGAAGACTTGCAGCCGCTTCAGGCCGTGCCCGGCTTGGCCCGTGGCCGATTGAGGGGAAGCACATCGGCGGATCACGCCCCGGCCCGCCGGGCCGCTTCCAGCTTCGCGACCAGCGCCCGAATGTCCGCGTCCGTCTTGCCAGCGATACGGGCGGCGTTCAGCGCAGTCACGTCGCCGGCCGGCCAGGCCACCGCCCTCGCGCCCAGGCTGACTGGCTTGGTCCAAAGGCCCTGCGACATGCGCAGGTAGATCGTGCTGCGGCTGTAGCCGCTCTCGGCCTTGACGGCTGGAAGTCTCAGGAGCGTGTTCGACATCTTGGCACCTCGTTGTTCAACGGGTGCCAGTAGGCCAAAGCCAGGGGGCTGTCTTGCAAGCCCTACCGCCACGCCTCGCGCCAAGGCGCGCCGCAGCTAGCGCTTGCGCTTGCCCTGGGTAGCCCTGTCCCGCATCTGGATAGGGGCTGTCCAGCTTGCAGGTGCCTTGGGCTGACGCGTGCCGCTCCTGCCTTTCACAAGCTGCTTGATGCGGCTGACCGACAGGCCTTCCTCTGCCGCGACGGTCTGAAGGAACGCCTTTTCACCAGCCGCACGTAGCGCCTCGACCCGCCGCTGCAAACGCAGGCGCCGCTCCTCGGCGCTCTCGGTCTGCGGAGATACGACGGCCCCGAAGTCCTCCGATTCGACGGCCTCGATCTCCGAGACCCGATACAGCCCCATCTCCATCGGCGGAAGGTCTTTGTCCTCCGGATCGGCGCCCCGTGTCCCGCCGTAGATCGGGTGGACGTCCAGCAGCCTGGACTCCTGGATCTTGGCCCGAATGTATGCCACCGGGTCGATGCCGGGAACCTTGGCCCACCGCGCAATCAGGTCCCGGCCGACCATGTAGCGCTCTGTAGGCTGGAACCCCTCGATCTCGTCCGCCAGAAACCAGCAAGCCATCATCGGCGCCAGGTAGTCGTGGTGCTGGCCGATGTGCCACGGATCGGGCACGGGGAAGTTGAACCGCGGCGGCGGATCGAGCTCGTTGGCATTCACGTATGCCGCCAGTCCGTCCGCCTGCGGGCCAATGTAGATCCAGGCCGCAAGCTCCTCGGGGGTCGCGTTCAGCCGACTCCGAAGCTGGGCCAGTGCGGCCGGGTAGGCGAGGTACCGCACGCCCTGCCGGATGGTCTGCGATCCACCATGCCGGCGCGTGGCAGCCACCGGCGCGCTCGTACCCGCGCGCAACGGAGTGTTGATCCGAGCGAGTGCGCGGCGCAGTTCAACCAGCTTGGCTTCCTTGATATCAAGGTCCTTGGCCGTCGGCGCCGCCACGGACTCCCAGCGCTCGATCTGGTCTTCGAGGTCCGACATCTCCCAGAAACGGTCCCAGCCCTCCTGCCGCGCACCCTCCAATGCAGGATCGTGCTGCTCGTCCCACTGCGCCGCGAACGAACGTCTCTGTTCGGGCTCGAGCTCGCCCCACGCCATAGGAAGGAAGTCCTGCAAAACGCGAGTGCGCAGCGCGGCGGGCAGCGCGTCCAGATCGGCCTCGAACCATCTCTCGAGAGCGCGGCTCAGCGAATCAAAATCGTCCACGCCAACTTCCGCAATTTCGATGCATGCCAATCCTTACCAACGCTCCAGGTCGAACACCACTGGTTCGTAATGTACAAAGCCGGATGTCGCCGCGTCCCAGCAGCGACCCCATCCGCAAGACGCAAACCCGCCGCCGCAACCCATGGCCATCAAGAAATCCGACCTCTACTCTTCGATCTGGGCCTCGTGCGACGAGCTGCGCGGCGGCATGGACGCCAGCCAGTACAAGGACTACGTGCTGTTCATGCTGTTCATCAAGTACGTGTCCGACAAGTACGCCGACTACGACGGCTTCGAGCCGCCGATCGTCATCCCCCCGGGCGCGAGCTTCAAGGACATGGTCGCGCTCAAGGGCGACGCCGACATCGGCAACAAGATCAACACGCAGGTCATCCAGCCGCTGATCGATGCCAACACTCGCCTGGCGCGCAGCGACTTCCCCGACTTCAACGACCCCAACAAGCTCGGCGACGGGAAAAAGCGCGTCGAGACGCTCGGCAACCTGATCGCCATCTTCGAGAACCCCGCGCTAGCCTTCGCGAACAACCGCGCCGAGCACGACGACATCCTCGGCGACGCCTACGAATACCTGATGCGGCACTTCGCCAGCGAATCGGGCAAGTCCAAGGGCCAGTTCTACACGCCGTCGGAAGTCAGCCGCGTGATCGCCAAGGTGATCGGCATCTCGCCCGCCAACACGGTGGCCGCCACCACCGCCTACGACCCGACCTGCGGCTCGGGCTCGCTGCTGCTGAAGGTGGCGGCCGAAGCCGGCAAGCACATCACGCTCGAAGGGCAGGAGAAGGACAGCACCACCGCCGGCCTGGCGCGCATGAACATGATCCTGCACGACTTTCCCACCGCCAACATCGCCTCGGGCGGCGAAGGCACGCTCGTCAAGCCGCGCTTCCTCGACGGCGAACGATTGCGCACCTACGACTACGTGGTCGCCAATCCGCCGTTCTCCGACAAGACCTGGTCCACCGGCCTGACGCTGGGCGACAGCGGCAATGGCGACCGCCACCGGCGCTTCACCTGGGGCGTGCCGCCGAAGAAGCAGGGCGACTACGCCTACCTGCTGCACATCGTGCGCAGCATGAAAAGCAGCGCCAAGGCGGCCTGCATCCTGCCGCACGGCGTGCTGTTTCGCGGCAATGCCGAAGGCTTGATCCGCCGCAACCTGGTGCGCTCGGGCATGCTCAAGGCGATCATCGGCCTGCCGGCGAACCTGTTCTACGGCACCGGCATCCCGGCGTGCATCCTGGTTCTCGACAAGGAGAACGCCGCCGCGCGCAAGGGCATCTTCATGATCGACGCCGCCCGGGCTTTCCGCAAGGACGGCGCCAAGAACCGCCTGCGCGAGCAGGACATCCACCGCATCGTCGACACCTTCCGCAAGCAAGACGAGAGCGACCCGCGCTACGCGCGTTTGGTGCCGCTGGACGAAATTGCCGATGCAAAGAACGACTACAACCTGAACCTGCCGCGCTACATCGACAGCAGCGAGCCCGAAGACCTGCACGACATCGACGCCCACCTGCGCGGCGGCATTCCCGAGCGCGACCTCGACGCGCTGGGTGCCTGGTGGCAGGTGATGCCCGCGCTGCGCGCCGCGCTGTTCGCCAGCCTGCGCCCCGGCTACGCGCGGCTCGAGCTGCCGCTGCCCGAAGTCAGGCCCGCGATCCTCGGCCACCCCGAATTCGGCGCCTTCCAGGCGCGGGTGAGCGATTTGTTCCTGCGCTGGCAACAGGCGCACACGCCGCTGATGAAGGGCTTCGCCAAGGACGGCCAGCCCAAGGTGCTGATCGAGACCCTGTCCGAAACCCTGCTCGCCGACTTTCGCGCCGCGCCGCTGGTGAATGCCTACGACATCTACCAGCACCTGATGGACTACTGCGCCGAGACGCTGCAGGACGATGCTTACCTGATCGCCGCCGACGGCTGGCTGGAAGGCGCGAAGCCGCGCGAAATCCGGCAGCTGAAGAGCAAGGACGGCAAGCTCGCCTGGCCCGAGAAGGAAGACTTCAGGCGCGGCAAGCGGCGCTTCAAGTCCGACCTCGTGCCGGCGGCGCTGGTCATCGAGCGCTGGTTCGCCGCCGAGCGCGACGCCATTGCCGCGCTGGAAGCGCAGCTCGCCGCGATCGAGCAGCAGCTCGACGAGCAGCGCGAGGAGCACGGTGGCGACGACGGGCTGCTCGCCGAGGTGGTCGAGGGCGAGGGCGACAAGCAGAAGATCACGGCCAGGGCGGTGAAGGCGCGGTTGAAGGAGATCGGCAACGATGCGGACTTCGCCGACGAATGCGCGGCGCTACAGGAGTACGCGGCACTGCTGGTCTTGCAGGTCGACACCAAGTTGCAGATCAAGATCGCGCAGGACGCGCTGGAGGAACTGCTCGCCGCGAAGTACGGCAAGCTCACCGAGGGCGAGGTCAAGGCGCTGGTGGTGGACGACAAGTGGCTCGCCCATTTGTCCGCTGCTGTGCAGGGCGAACTGGATCGCGTTTCGCAGACGCTGACCGGGCGGATTCGGCAGTTGGCCGAGCGCTATGCGGCGCCGTTGCCGCAGATCGAGGATGAGTTGGATGCGCTTGCTGCGCGCGTCGCCGGACACCTCGAAAAGATGGGGGCGGTATTGACGTGACGCCCGGGCATAAGCAGACCGAGGTAGGAGTCATCCCGTGCGAGTGGGAGGTGCGGCCACTTTTGAAGGCGGTCTGTATCGCCAGTGGGCAAGTTGATCCGAAGTTGGAGCCCTATAGATCGATGATCTTGGTGGCGCCAGATCACATCGAGAGTGGAACAGGCCGATTGCTGGCAACGCAGACGGCGGGGGAGCAACAGGCAATCAGCGGCAAGTACGTCTTCAACCGCGGCGACATCGTTTACAGCAAGATTCGTCCGTATCTCCGCAAGGCTGTGCACGCTAATTTCGATGGCCTGTGCAGTGCGGACATGTATCCGCTGAAGCCGGCAACCGACGTTTCGAGCGGGTTCATGCTCGCGGTCCTGCTTGGCAATCGCTTCTCCAAGTATGCCGAGTCGGTGTCGGTCCGGAGCGGCATGCCGAAGATCAATCGAGCCGAGATGGCTGACTTCTCCGTCGCCCTTGCGCCCCTTCCCGAACAACGTGCGATCGCTGAGGCGTTGAGCGATATGGATGCGCTGCTGGGCGGGCTGCACCGGCTCATCGCCAAGAAGCGCGACCTCAAGCAGGCCGCCATGCAGCAGCTCCTCACCGGCCCAACCCGCCTCCCCGGTTTCAGCGGGAAGTGGGAAGTGAAGCGATTGGGAGAAGCACTGACCATCTGCCACGGAAAGAGCCAGCGTGAGGTCGAGGTAGCCGACGGCCAATACCCGATCTTGGCTACAGGGGGGCAGATTGGTACAGCGTCGCGCCCGCTTTACGACAAGCCGTCGGTTCTCATTGGCCGGAAGGGGACGATCGACCGCCCGCAGTTCATGCGAACCCCGTTCTGGACAGTCGACACCTTGTTCTACTCAATCATGAAGGACGGAAACGACGCTCAGTTCTTCTACTACCGGTTCTGCCTGATTCAATGGATGCAGTTCAATGAAGCATCTGGAGTCCCGAGCATGAATGCCCGAACGATCGAGCAGATCGAGATTGCCTGTCCGGAACCGGCGGAGCAAGCCGCCATCGCCACCGTCCTCTCCGACATGGACACCGAACTCGCCGCCCTCGACCAGCGCCGCGCCAAGACCCGCGCGCTGAAGCAGGCGATGATGCAGGAGCTGCTCACCGGCCGCACGCGGCTGGTCTGATGCCTCGGCGGCGCGAGCGCAAGCCGTTCGACGCGCCGGCGCGCGCTGCCGGCCAGCGCCGCAACCGGCAACCAACCGGCAATCAACCGGCAATTGGCCGCTTGCGAAATAGGCAATTGGACGCTACGCTGACCGGCAAATGGACGCTGCTGCGTGACCCCCTACTACCCCCGGCCGCTGGCCGCCGGCCTGAAGGCTGCGCTGCGCGATACGCCGGTGGTGTGCCTGCTGGGGCCGCGCCAGTCGGGCAAGACGACGCTGGCGCGCACGCTCGAGCCGGGCTACGCCTACGTCAGCTTCGACGACGAGGCGACGCTCGCGTTCGCGCAGGCCGACCCGACCGGCTTCGTCGCTGCGCTGCCGCCGCGCGTGATCCTCGACGAGATCCAGCGCGTGCCGGCGTTGTTGCGCAGCCTCAAGCTGGCGGTGGACCGCGACCGGCGGCCCGGCCGCTTCGTGCTCACCGGCTCGGCCAACCTGCTGCTGCTGCCCAGGCTTGGCGATTCGCTCGCCGGGCGCATGGAGGTGCTGCAACTGCACCCGCTGACAGCGGCCGAACAGGCACGCGCACCGGGGCGCTTTCTCGCGGCGCTGCTGGCCGGGCGGCTAAAGCCGGCGATCGCCGCCACTGCCGGCGCCGAGCCCGCGCTCGCGCTGGCCGGGCGCGTCGCCGCGGGCGGTTTCCCGGAGGCGGTGGCGCGCTCGCCCGGGCGCGCCCGCAGCTGGCATCGCGAATACCTGCGCACGCTGCTCGAGCGCGACGTGCAGGACGTTGCGCGCGTGCGCGACCCCGCCGCGGTGGGGCGCATGCTGGAATTGCTGGCGCTGCGCACGGCGGAACTGCTCAACGTGTCCGGCCTCGGCAACGACCTGAACCTGCGCCGCGAAACCGTCGAGCACTACCTGGCGGTGTGCGAGCGGCTGTATCTGGTGCGACGCCTGCCGCCCTGGCACCGCAACCAGGCCAGCCGCCTGATCAAGTCACCCAAGGTTCATCTGCTCGACAGCGGCCTGGCCGCCACGCTGACCGGCCTGACGGCGGAAGACTGGAACACGCAGCGCAGCCGCTTCGGCCATCTGCTGGAATCGTTCGTGGTGCAGCAACTCGTGGCGCAGGCGGGCTGGACCGACCCCGACCTGCGCTTCTGGCACTACCGCGACAAGGACCAGGTGGAGGTCGATCTGGTCATCACGCGCGGCCGGCAGACCTGGGGGGTGGAGGTGAAGTCGGCACTGACGGTGACGCCCGCCGACGGGCAGGGCCTGCGGCGGCTGGCCGAACAATGCGGCGCGGACTACCAGGGCGGCGTGCTGCTCTACGCCGGCAACAGCGCCTTCGCGCTCGGCGATGGACGCACGCTGGCGATGCCGCTCGCGGCGCTGTGGGAGATGTAGCGATGGCCGGACAAGCCCGTTCCGAACGCAAGACGCAGAACCGCGTCGTCGCGCTGTTCACCGACCCGGCGCGCGCGGACAGCCTCGGCTGGCGCTACCTCGGCGACTGGCGCGAGCGCGCCGGCAACCGCGGCATCGAGGCCGAGCCGCTGCGCGCCAACCTGCGCGCGCGCGGCTACTCCGACGCGCACATCGCTGCCGCGTTGCACCAGCTGCTCGGCGCCGCCGACGCCACCGGCACGACGCTGTACCAGGCGGCGCTGCGCAGCTACAAGCTGTTGCGCTACGGCGTGGCGGTGCAAGTGGCCGCCGGCCAGCCGCACGACACCGTGCACCTGATCGACTGGGAGCAGCCGGAACGAAACGACTTCGCGCTGGCCGAGGAGGTGACGCTGAAGGGCGGGCACGAGCGCCGGCCCGACATCGTGCTCTACCTGAACGGCATCGCCGTCGCGGTGATCGAGTTGAAGCGCGGCTCGGTGGAGGTGGCCGACGGTATCCGCCAGCTCATCACGAACCAGGAAGCGATCTTCAACCTGCCGTTCTTTCCCACCGTGCAGTTGCTGCTGGCAGGTAACGACACGCAGGGCCTGCGTTATGGCACAGTGACGACGCGCGAGGAGTTCTTCGTCGAGTGGAAGGCGGCACCCTTGCCCGCAGGCGCGCCTCTGCCGCCTGGCGCGCTGCTCGATCGGCCGCTCGCCGACCTGTGCGACAAGGCGCGGTTGCTGGACCTGATGCGCCACTTCGTACTGTTCGACAACGGCATCAAGAAGGTGCCGCGCCAGCATCAGTTCGCGGGCATGAAGGCGGCGCAGCAGCGCATGCGTCAGCAAGAGGGCGGCGTGATCTGGCACACCCAGGGCAGCGGCAAGAGCATCCTGATGGTGCTGCTCGCCAAATGGCTGCTGGAGCACGACGCGCAGGCGCGCATCCTCGTCGTCACCGACCGCGACGAACTCGACAAGCAGATCGAGGGCGTGATGAAGAACGCCATGGTCGTGGACGACGACGCGCCGAGCCCGCGCATCACGACGCGCGCCGAGTTCGTCGCCAAGCTCGGCGCGACGCAGCCGCGGCTGCTGTGCGCGCTGGTGCACAAGTTCGACCCGGCCGACCTGGACGGCCCGTCGCCGCCGACGCACGGGCGCTTCTACGTGTTCGTCGATGAGTGCCACCGTACCCAGGGCGGCAACATGAACAAGCAGATGAAGCGCTGGCTGGAAGGGGCGATCTTCATCGGCTTCACCGGCACGCCACTGCTGCGCCGTGACAGGCAGACGACGCGCGAGGTCTTCGGCACCTACATCCACACCTACAAGTTCCACGAGGCGGTGGCGGACAAGGTGGTGCTCGACCTGAAGTACGAGGCGCGCGACGTGCCGCAGCGCATCACCTCGCCGAAGGCGATCGAGGCCTACTTCGAGAAGCGCACGAAGGCGCTGAACAACTTCCAGAAGTCGGTGCTGCGCCAGCGCTGGGCGACGATGCAGGAGCTGATGAGCGCCGGGGAGCGCAAGCAGCGCATCCTGCACAGCATCATCGAAGACTTCGACCTGCAGCCGCGGCTGAACAACGACCGCGGCACGGCGATCCTGGTGGCGGCGAGCATCTACGACGCCTGCCACTACTTCCGGCTGCTGGGCAACACCAGCCTCGCAGCGCACTGCGGCATCGTCACCTCGTTCGAGCCGAACCACAACGCCATTTCGCGCGAGCCGGCCAACAGCGACGAGCGCTACAAGTTCGACACCTACACGCAGCATGTGCTGAAGGCCGGCCAGACCACCAAGGCCTACGCGGATGAGGTCAAGCGCCGCTTCATCGACGAGCCGGCGAACATGAAGCTGCTGGTGGTGGTGAGCAAGCTGCTGACCGGCTTCGACGC
>JBDHSE010000443.1:0-2645 GCA_039807955.1 Ideonella sp.
GCCAGATGCAGCCGGCCGCGCTCGCCGCCGGAGAGGTTGCCGACGAGTTTCTGCTGGTCGTTGCCCTTGAAGTTGAAGCGGCCGATGTAGGCGCGGCTCGGCATCACGAACTTGCCGACCGTGATGTTGTCGAGGCCGCCCGAGACGTCCTGCCAGACCGTCTTTTCCGCGGCGAGGTCGTCGCGGCTCTGGTCGACGAAGGCGAGCTTGACCGTCTTGCCGATCGCGACTTCGCCCGAGTCGGGCTTCTCGCGGCCGTTGATCATGCGAAACAGCGTCGACTTGCCGGCGCCGTTGGGGCCGATGATGCCGACGATCGCTCCCGCCGGCACGCGAAACGACAGGTCGTCGATCAGCAGCCGGTCGCCGAAGCTCTTGCTCACGTTCTTGAACTCGATCACCTCGTGGCCGAGGCGGTCGCCGACGGGAATGAAGATCTCGTTCGTCTCGTTCCTCTTCTGGTATTCGACGTCGGAAAGCTCCTCGAAGCGCGCGAGACGCGCCTTGCTCTTGGCCTGACGGCCCTTGGCGTTGGAGCGCACCCACTTCAGCTCCTCCTTCATCGCCTTGGTGCGCGCGTCCTCGGTCTTTTGTTCCAGCTCGAGGCGCTGCTCCTTCTGGTCGAGCCACTCGGAGTAGTTGCCCTTGTACGGAATGCCGCGGCCGCGGTCGAGTTCGAGAATCCACTCCGCCGCGTTGTCGAGGAAGTAGCGATCGTGCGTGATCGCGACGACGGTGCCGGGGAAACGCTTCAGGAAGATCTCGAGCCATTCGACCGATTCGGCGTCGAGGTGGTTGGTCGGCTCGTCGAGCAGCAGCATGTCGGGCTTGGACAGCAGCAGTCGGCACAGCGCGACGCGTCGCTTCTCGCCGCCCGACAACTGGCCCACGGTCGCCTCCCACGGCGGCAGGCGCAGCGCGTCGGCGGCAAGCTCGAGCTGCAGGTCGGTGTTCTCGCTGCCGGCGGCGGCGATCACGGCCTCGAGTTCGGCCTGCTCGGCGGCGAGCGCGTCGAAGTCGGCGTCTGC
Organism: Ideonella sp.; assembly: GCA_039807955.1. Lineage (GTDB taxonomy): Bacteria > Pseudomonadota > Gammaproteobacteria > Burkholderiales > Burkholderiaceae_C > CAIKUF01. Next base: position 1,029 of record JBDHSE010000443.1, read on the forward strand.
TTCAGCGTACGCGGCATACACCTCGTCGAGCCGCTTCTTCGCGGCGAGCACGCCGCCGATGCCCTCCTCGACCGCCTGGCGCACCGTCTGCGCCGGATCGAGCTGCGGCTCCTGCGGCAGGTAGCCGATCTTCAGGTCGGGCATCGGCACCGCTTCGCCCTCGATCTCGTTGTCGAGGCCGGCCATGATCTTGAGCAGCGTCGACTTGCCCGAGCCGTTCAGGCCGAGCACGCCGATCTTCGCGCCGGGGAAGAAGGACAGCGAGATGTCCTTCAGGATCTGTCGCTTCGGCGGCACTGTCTTGCCGACGCGGTTCATCGTGTAAACGTACTGGGCCATGGTCTGCGGGTCCTTAAATGCGTACGGCTGCCGAGGCAGCCAATACCGTATTGTCGCCGCTTCGCGGACGCGAAGCCGTTGCGCCGGCCCTGGCTCAAGTCAAGCCGCAAGGCGGCCGATATGCCGTTTCAATGGACCGGCTTCGCCTGCCGGCGCGGGTTCACGCGCCGCAACCGACATTCGCCCGCCGCGCTGCGCGCTTGCGCCGTGCCGCGCGCTCGATCGCCGTCCGGCGCGAAAGAGGCGCGAATTGAGCGCGCCGCTGCATCCTCTCTTGAAGCGCCAGCTGCGCGGCGTCGGCCTCGTCGAGGCCGACGCGCCGTTTGGCGCGCCGTGGCAGGCGCTGCTCGAACTCGTCAGCGGCGCGTATGCCGCGCTCGACCAGCAGCGCTTCCAGCTCGAGCAGTCGCAGGACCAGGCGTCGGCCGAGATGGCCGACCTCTACGCCGCGCTGCAGGCCGAACGCGACCGGCTCGAATCGCGCGTGCACGAACGCACCCAGGCGCTGCGCTTGAGCGAGGCGCGGCTCGCGAGCCTCGTCTCGATGTCGGCCGACTGGATCTGGGAGCAGGACGCCGAGCTGCGCTTCACCTACATCTCCGAGGGCGCGCGCAACGCGACCGGCATCAGCGCCTCGACGCTGATCGGCAGGAAGCGCGTCGCGCAGGAAGACTTCGATGCGCCGCCCGAAGCGGTCGCGCGCCACATCGCGCAGCTCGAGGCGCGCGAGCCGTTTCGCGACTTCAGCTACGCGCTGCGCGGGCCCGACGGCCAGCAGCGCCACATCCGCGTCAGCGGCGACCCGATCTTCGACGCCGACGGCGTCTTCCAGGGCTATCGCGGCGTCGGCAGCGACGACACGCAGGCGACGCTCGCGGCGCGCCATCTTCAGCAGCTCGCGAGCTTCGACAGCCTGACGGGCATGCCCAACCGCAACATGTTCATCGCCGAGCTCGACCTCGCGCTCGCCCGCGCGCGGCGCGGCGGCGGCGCGTTCGCGCTGTGCTTCATCGACCTCGACCGCTTCAAGACGATCAACGACAGCCTCGGCCACGCCGCGGGCGACGTGCTGCTGACGACGATAGGCGCGCGGCTGCGCGACCTGCTGCGCGAGAGCGACATCGTCGCCCGCCTCGGCGGCGACGAGTTCGTCGCGCTGCTCGAAGGGCCGGCCGACGCGCAGGCGCTGACCGCCGTCGCACGCAAGATGCTCGCCGCCGTCAGCGAGCCGGTCGCGCTCGACGGGCGCAAGCTGTGGATCACCGGCAGCTGCGGCAT
>JBDHSE010000444.1:0-2644 GCA_039807955.1 Ideonella sp.
TTGAACGCGGTTTGGTATGAGTCCGGCGCTGGTGCCGCCGGTGTGGCGGTGAACCGCCTTCAGGGCGCCGGCGACGCGACCGCCGCGCGGTACGCGTGCCACGTTGCATGGCCGAGCACGGGCCCGACGACGAGCAGGCCAAGGAAGCCGGGCAGCATCGCGGCAACGACGAGCAGCGTGATGAGCAGGGCCCACAGCAGCATCACGCCCGGCTGCGCGAGGCACAGGCGGATGCTCGTCAGCGCCGACGAGATCGCGTCGGTCTGGCGGTCGAGGATCATCGGGATCGAGACGACGCTCATGGCGTAGATCAGCGCGGCGAAGACGCCGCCGACGCCGACGTAGGCGACGATGAACCCGAGGTTGCGCGGATCGACGAGCGCGAGCAGCGAGCCGCGGAAGTCGGGCATGCCGTCGAACGAGAGCGCGAAGACGACGAGCGATGCGCGGGCCCAGACCATCTCGAGCACGAGCAGCACGGCGCCGAAGATCGCCATCGTCCCGATCTTCGTGTCCCAGGCGGTGAGCGAGTCGCCGAAGTCGGGTTGCTCGCCGCGCTCGAGCCTGCGGCTCACGTCGTAGAGGCCGACGCAAAGGAACGGCCCGACGAGCAGGAAGCCGGCCGACAGCGCGAGCGTCCAGGCCGGTGCATGCTCGAACATCTTCAGCAGCAGCCAGCCCATCGCGGCGAAGCAGCCGCCGTAGAAGAGCCCGATGCCGGGCGCACGCCGCAAGTCGCGCCAGCCGAGAGCGAGCCAGCGAAACGGGTCCGCCCACCGCAGCTCGTTGAGCCGGATATCGAACGCCGTCGCCGGCGATGCTGCTGCGTCGGGTTCGCGGTCTTCGGTCATGGAGCGCGATTCTCGGCCCTGGCCGGGATTCGGTGCATCGGGCTCGACTCCGGCCTGCAGCGCGCTCAGATCACGTTGCGCTCGACGAGCGGGCGGTCCTCGGGGATGCGTGCCGGTGCGAGCGGCGTCAGGTCGACACCCGCCCATTGCCCGCGCGCGAGCCACGACGCCATTGAACGGCCGACGGCGGGCGCCTGCTGCGTGCCGTGGCCGGAGAATCCGCACGCGAGGTGCAGGTTCGCCCAGCCCGGCGCCGGACCGGCCAGGCCGTTGTGGTCGAAGCTGTTCATCTCGTAGTAGCCGGCCCAGGCGCTTGCGACGCGCAGCGCCTCGAAGGCCGGGATGCGCGCGGCGAGCGCCGGCCAGATGACGGCGTCGAACAAGCCGTGGTCGATTTGATCGAGCGGGACGTCGTCGCGGTCCTCGCCGCGCGGCGGCGCGCCGGCGAGATAGCGCCCGGGCCGGCCCTCGGGCCGCAGCCAGACGCCGCTCGGATCGATCACGAGCGGGCAGCCGGCGAGCACGGCGGGCGAATCGACGACGAACACGTCGCGCTTGCGGGCGTGGACCGGCATCGCGATGCCGGCCGTTGCCAGGAGCGGCGCCGACCACGCGCCGGCGGCGACGAGCACGGCGTCGGCGTCGAAATGCCGGCCGTCGGCGGCGAGCACGGCATCGATTCGCCCCGCGCTGCCTTCGAGGCGCACCGCGTCGGCGGCGACGAAGTGCGCGCCGCAGGCGATCGCCTTGCGCCGCAGCGCCTGCAGCACGCCGTAGCCGTCGAACCAGCCTTCGCCCACGAGGCCGAGCGAGCCGAGCGCGACGCCATCGGTCGCGAGCCAGGGGAAACGCGCGCGCAGCGCGTCGGGGTCGAGCAGGGCGACAGCGACGCCTTCGCTGCGCTGCATCGCATGGACCTCGCGCAGCGCCGCTTCGTGGTCGGGGCTGGCAAGGTAGAGGTAGCCGCGCTCGATGAGGCCGATGGCGGGCGCCTCGCCATCGACTTCGAGCTCGGCGCCGATGCGGCGATAAAACGCCATGCTCTCGCGGGAGAGCGCGATGTTGATCGGCGTCGAGAACTGCTGGCGGATCGAGCTGGCCGACAGCGCGCTCGATGCCCGCGCGTAGCTCGGGTCGCGCTCGAGGACGGTCGCTGCGATGCTGTGGTCGCGGGCGAGGAAGCAGGCGGTCGCCGCGCCCATCACGCCGCCGCCGACGATGACGATGCGCGTCGTCATCGCCGTGTCGATCTCAGCGTGCGCGCCGCACGCGCAGCAGTTCGTCGGCGATCAGGCAGACGGCGCCGATCGTGATCGCGCTGTCGGCGGCGTTGAACGACGGGAAGTACCAGCCGGCGTAGTGGACCTGGATGAAGTCGACGACGTGGCCGTGCAGCAGGCGGTCGATCACGTTGCCGAGCGCGCCGCCGAGGATCAGCGCGAGCGCCCAGGCGAAGAGCCGCTGCCCGCCGTGGCGCGCGAGCAGGACAACGATCGCGATGGCGGCAACGATGCCGAGGGCGACGAAGAACCAGCGCTGCCAGCCCGACGCGCCGGCGAGAAACGAGAACGCCGCGCCGGTGTTGTGGGCGCGCACGATGTTGAAGAACGGCGTGACCGTGACGCTGTCGCCGAGCGCGAAGCGGGCGACGATCAGCGCCTTCGTCGCCTGGTCGACGACGATGACGACGAAGGCGATCGCGAGCCACGGCAGCAGGCTGCCCGAAGTCTTGCGCGCCGCCATCACGCGACCGTGCGCGCTTCGCCCGGGCCGAACAGGTTGCTCGTGCAGCG
>JBDHSE010000445.1:0-2643 GCA_039807955.1 Ideonella sp.
ACGCTCGCCGCCAACGCCGGCAGCGTCAAGCTCGCCGGCGAGCGCGTCGACGGCAAGCCGTCGCGGTTCATCGCGCGCCGCGGGCTGGCGCGCAGCTTCCAGCACGTCAATCTGGTCTCGAACATGACAGTGCTCGAGAACGTCGCAATGGGCGCCTACCTGCGCGGCCGGCGCGGCACGCTTTCGGCGATGCTGCGCACCGATCGCGGCGAGGAGGCGCGGCTGCTTGCCGAGGCGGCGCGCCAGGTCGAGCGCGTCGGCCTCGGCGCGCACCTGCACGACGCCGCCGGCAGCCTGCCGCTCGGGCGCCAGCGCATCGTCGAGATCGCGCGCGCGCTCGCCGCCGACCCGCTGCTGCTGCTGCTCGACGAGCCGGCCGCCGGCTTGCGCTACGGCGAGAAGCAGGAACTCTCCGAACTGCTGCGCGGCCTGCGCGCCGAGGGCCTGAGCATCCTGCTCGTCGAGCACGACATGGATTTCGTCATGAACCTCGTCGACCGGCTCGTCGTGATGGACTTCGGCGAAAAGCTCGCTGAAGGGTTGCCGGCCGAGATCCAGGCCAACCCGGCGGTGATCGAGGCCTACCTCGGAGGCGTCGAATGAGCGCCGTGCCGGACACCGCCGCCGCGCCGCTGCTCGAGGTGCACGACCTGCACGTCGCCTACGGCAAGGTCGAGGCGGTGCACGGCGTGAGCCTGCGCGTCGAGACCGGATCGATCGTCAGCGTGATCGGCCCCAACGGCGCCGGCAAGACGACGCTGCTGACGGCGCTGATGGGCCTGCTGCCGTGCCGCGGCGCGGTGCGCTACGCAGGCGCGGACGTCATGAAGCAGTCGGTCGAGGCGCGCGTCGCCAACGGCCTCACGCTCGTTCCCGAGCGGCGCGAGCTGTTCGGCGAACTGTCGGTCGAGGACAACCTGCGCCTGGGCGCGTTCCAGCGCGTGCGCCGCGGCGAGCGCGGGCTCGCGAACGACCTGAACGAGATCTACGAACGCTTCCCGCGCCTGCGCGAGCGGCGCAAACAGTTCGCCGCGACGCTTTCCGGCGGCGAGCGCCAGATGCTCGCGATCGGCCGCGCGCTGATGGCGAGGCCCCGCCTCTTGATGCTCGACGAACCGAGCCTCGGCCTTGCGCCGCGCATCGTGCGCGACATCCTGCACATCGTCGCCGACCTGCGAACGACCGGCGTCTCGATCCTGCTCGTCGAACAGAACGCGCGCGCCGCGCTGCAGATCGCCGACCGCGGCTACGTGCTCGAGACCGGCGAACTCGCGCTCGAAGGCAGCGCCGCCGAGCTGGCCGGCAACCCGCGCGTGATCGAGTCCTACCTCGGTTTCGGAGGCAAATCGTCATGAACGAAGCGACGCACGCCACTCTCGGCCGTCACCCGAGCGTCGTCGCGATGCTCGCCGCGGCGGCGGCCGACGCGCCGCAGGCCGAGGCGCTCGTCTTCGGCGCGCGCCGGCTCGACTACGCAACCTACCTCGCCTGCGTCGCCGGTTTCGCGCGCGAGCTCGACGCACTCGGCGTGCGCGGCGAACGCGTCGCGACGCTCATCGGCAACTCGATCGAGTCCTGCGTCGCGATGTTCGGCGCGCTCGCCGCCGGCGCGCAGCTTGTGCCGCTGAACACGCTGCTGACCGCGCACGAGCTGCAGCCGATCCTTGCCGACGCCGCGCCGCGCGTGCTCGTCGTCGATGCCGCGCTCGCGCTGCTGGCCGAAGACGCGGCGCGCGAAGCCGGCATCAAGCACGTCATCCGCGTCGGCGATGGTGCGCGGTTGCTCGACACCTGGCGCGGCGATGCGGCGCTGCCGCCGCTGCCCGAGCCGCGCACGCTCGCGCTGCTGCAGTACACCGGCGGCACGACCGGGCGCGCGAAGGGCGTCGAGCTGACGCACGCCGCGATCGCGATCAACGTCGAACAGCGCGAGGCGCTCTTGCCGACGCGGCGCGGCGACCGCATCGTCTGCATGATGCCGATGTCGCATTCGTACGGCATGGCGATGGGGCTCTTTCTCGCGGCGTTCTGTGCCGGCACGCTCGTCATCCTCGCCCGCTACCAGCCCGACGAGGTGCTCGCGACCGTCGAGCGCGAGCGGATCAACGTATTCCCCGGCAGCCCGACGATTTTCGTCGGCTTGATGTCGCACCCGAAGTTCGGTGCGACCGACTGGCGCAGCGTCCACACCTGCTATTCGGGCGCGTCGGCGCTCGCCGCGGCGACGCTCGCGCGCTGGCAGGCAGCGGTCGGCGCGCCCGTCTTCGAGGGCTACGGCATGACCGAGGCCGGCCCGGTGCTGTCGTTCAACCCGGCGCGCGGCCCGGCGAAGGCCGGATCGGTCGGCGTTGCCGTGCCGTACACGCAGATCGAGATCGTCGACGTCGACACCGGCACGCGCGTGCTCGGCCCCGGCGAAGTCGGCGAAGTCCGCGCCCGTGGGCCGCAGATCATGCGCGGCTACCGCGGCCTCGCCGACGAGACGGCCAAGGCACTGCGCGACGGCTGGCTCTACAGCGGCGACATCGGCGAGATCGACGCCGACGGCTACCTCTTCATTCGCGATCGCAAGAAGGAGATGCTGATCGTCGGCGGCTACAACGTCTATCCGCGCGAGGTCGAGGAGGCGCTGTTCGCCCATCC
>JBDHSE010000446.1:0-2643 GCA_039807955.1 Ideonella sp.
CGCCACACCCAAGCACCGGACGCGCCCATGCCTTCGATCATGCTGACGACGATGCTCGTGCTGTTCGCGCTGAGCGTTCCGATCGCGGTATCGATCGGCATGGGCAGCATCGTCGGCATCCTGTCGAACGAGAAGGCATCGCTGCTGATCGTCGGCCAGCAGATGTTCACGTCGCTCGACAAGTACCCGCTGGCGGCGATCCCGTTCTTCATCCTCGCCGGCAACCTGATGGAAGCTGGCGGCATCTCGGCGCGGCTCGTCGAGTTTGCCAAGTCCATCGTCGGTGGCGTGCAGGGCGGGCTTGCCGCGACCTGCGTGTTGACGTGCATGATCTTCGCCGCCGTGTCGGGGTCGAGTGTCGCGACGACGTTCGCGATCGGCGCGATCCTGATCCCGGCGATGGTCAGGCACGGCTACCCGGTCAGCTTTGCCGCCGCGCTGCAGGCGACGGCGGCCGAGCTGGGCGTCATCATCCCGCCGTCGATCCCGATGATCCTGTACGGCATCTCGGCCGACGTTTCGGTCGCCGAGCTCTTCATCGCCGGCATCGGCCCGGGGTTGCTGATCGGCGCCGTGCTGATCGCGACCGTCCTCGTCTGGGCGCGGATCAAGGGCTACGGCAAGCTCGACCGCGAGGGCCGGATGCCGTTCCTTGCGGCGACGCGCAGCGCAGGCCTGGCGCTGCTGATGCCGGTCATCATCCTCGGCGGCATCTACGGCGGCGTCTTCACGCCGACCGAGGCTTCCGTCGTCGCCGTGTTCTACGCGCTGCTCGTCGGCATGCTGATCTATCGCGAGATCACGTTCGCCGACCTCGTTCGCGTGCTGCGCCGCTCGGTGATCTCGTCGACCGTGATCCTGATGATCATCGCCTGCGCCGGCATGTTCAGCTTCCTGATCACGCGCGCCAACGTGCCGGCGATGCTCGGCGAATGGCTCGTCCAGACGCTCGAGACGCCCGCTCTGTTCCTGCTCGGCGTCAATGCCGCGCTCTTCGTGATCGGCATGTTCATCGAGACCTCGGCGTCGATCGTCGTCCTCGCGCCGATCCTGACGCCGATCGCCGTCCACTTCGGCATCGACCCGGTGCACTTCGGCACCGTCATGGTCGTCAACCTTGCGCTCGGCATGATCACGCCGCCGTTCGGCGTCAATCTGTTCGCCGCCTGTATGGTCGCCGGCATCCCGGTGCAGCGCATCTTCCGCAGCCTCGTGCCGTTCGTGCTCGTCATCGTCGGCTGTCTGATGGTCATCACCTATTTCCCGACACTGTCGCTGCTGCTGCGCGACCTGGTCTACCGCACGGCGGGCGGTTGAACGCCGCGCAGACGCTGGCGCAGCGCCGCCAGCGTTCAGGCGAGGCCGGTCTGCGCCGGGTGCGCCAGCAGCTCGATTCGCGGCTGCGGCTTCCAGCCCTTCTTGCGCTGCTCGGCGACGACGTTGGTGTAGATGCCGCCGCGCACGTACCAGCGCGCGCTGACGCGGATGAAGCGCGGCGCGCAGGCGCGCACGAGGTCGGCGAGGATGTCGTTCGTCACCTTCTCGTGGAACGCGCCCTCGTTGCGGTAGCTCCACATGTACATCTTCAGGCTCTTCAGTTCGATGCAAAGCTTGTCGCACACCATGTCGATCGTGATGTGCGCGAAGTCGGGCTGGCCGGTGAGCGGGCAGTGGCAGGTGAACTCGGGGATCTGGAACTGGATCGCGTAGTCGCGCTCGGGCGCCGGGTTCGGGAACACGTGCAGTTCCTTGCTCGGCGCCGAAGGCGGCACGGCGGGCGCTTGGCGCTGCTTCGGGGCTTGCTTGGCGGGCGGGGTGGCGGCGGTCTTTCTGGCCATTGCAACGTGTCGATCGAAGGTGCCGGATGCGGGCTTGCCGGGAGGGCGCGATGCTATCATCGTCGCCCTCGAAAGCCCCCTCGAAACTGCGTTCGAAACGGGTGCTTCCCGCGACCAGATCAAAGACTTGAAAGCGCGCCGCGCCACCCCGCACGAGCGCCCCCGGCAAAGCCTCCATGCGCCTGAACTCGATCAAGCTGTCCGGTTTCAAGTCCTTCGCCGAACCCACGAACTTCCAACTGCCCGGCCAGCTCGTCGGCGTCGTCGGCCCCAACGGTTGCGGCAAATCGAACATCATGGACGCGGTGCGCTGGGTGCTCGGCGAGAGCAAGGCAAGCGAATTGCGCGGCGAGTCGATGCAGGACGTGATCTTCAACGGCTCGGGGCTGCGCAAGCCCGCCGGCCGCGCCAGCGTCGAACTCGTCTTCAGCAACGAGGACGCGCGCGCCGGCGGCCAGTGGAACCAGTTCGCCGAGATTGCGGTGAAGCGCGTGCTGACGCGCGACGGCACGTCGAGCTACTACATCAACAACCAGCCGGTGCGCCGCCGCGACGTGCAGGACGTCTTCCTCGGCACCGGCCTCGGCCCGCGCGCCTACGCGATCATCGGCCAGGGCACGATCAGCCGCATCATCGAGAGCAAGCCCGAGGAGCTGCGCCTGTTCCTCGAAGAGGCGGCCGGCGTCTCGAAGTACAAGGAGCGCCGCCGCGAGACCGAGAACCGACTGAAGGACACGCGCGAGAACATGACGCGCGTCGAGGACATCCTGCGCGAACTGAGCGCCAACCTCGACAAGCTCGAAGC
>JBDHSE010000447.1:0-2639 GCA_039807955.1 Ideonella sp.
AAGTGAAAGAGCCAGATGCCGGCCGACGCGACGACGATCGCGGTGACGGTGTTGCCGTCGCCGAAGACCGGGAAGAACGCGCCGAGCGTCGCCTTGATCAGCACCCAGTACGAGACGTTGCCGATGCAACTGCCGATCCAGTAGCCGAACGCCGACAGGAAGCCGGGGTAGTCGCCGAAGCCCTCCTTCGCGTAGGCGAACACGCCGGCGTCGAGATTGGGCTTGCGCTCGCCGAGGAACTGGAACACGCGCGCCAGCATGTACATGCCGGTGCCGGCGATGAGCCACGCGATGATCGCGCCGACCGGGCCGGTGACGCCGCCGAAGCGCGACGGCAGCGCGAAGATGCCGGCGCCCACCATGCCGCCGACGACCATCGCGAGCAGCGCGGTGCGCGAGATCTTCTGTTCTGCTGTGGCCATCGTCGTTGTCTCCTGTCGGTTCTTGCTGTTGGTGTCAATCGGCGGCCGGGCGCGAATCGAACGCGAACCGGGCCCACGCCGCGGCGCCATGCGCTGCCGTGCAAGCGGCGTACGGCAATCTCCATGCTGGCGTCGGCGCACGCCGGGCGTCACTCGGGCGATACGCTACATTGCGCGGAACCTTCGCGCGGGCGGCCGAATCGGAAGCCGATCGCTTCATGGAGCCCGCATGTACGACGACAACCTGATCCGGCGCTTGCCGAAGCATCTGAAGCTCGCCGAATTGCGCGTCTTCATGGCGGTGATCGAGGCGCGCAGCTTTCGCAAGGCGGCGTCGGTGCTGCACCTGACCCAGCCGGCCGTCACGCGCGCGATCGCCTCGCTCGAGGCGCTGCTCGGCGCGAAGCTCTTCGACCGCCGCAGCGACGGCGTCGAGCCGACGATCCACGGCCTGAGCTTCGCCGAGCGCGCCGCCGCCGTGTTCGAGGAACTGCGCCGCGCGGCGCAGGACCTGACGCGCATCGCGAGCGGGCAGCAGGGCGCGCTGCGGCTGGGCATCGTGCCGATGCCGGCGATTCCGTTCCTGCCGCTGGCGGTGCGCCGGCTGCGCGACGAGCATCCCGAAGTCTTCGTCTCGATCGTCGAGGCGCGCGAGGCCGAACTGCTCGACCGCCTGCGCAAGCGCGACATCGAGATCGCGATCCTGCGCCTTTCGGTGCTCGACCTCGGAGACGAGATGCGGTTCGACCGCTTCTTCGACGAGAAGCTGTGCGTCGTCGCCGCGAAGGACCATCCGCTCGCCGCGCGCGCCGGCCTCGGCTGGGACGAACTGCTGGAGGCGGACTGGGTGCTGCCGCCGCCCGACTGCATCTTCCACGAGCACATGCTGCTCACGCTCGACAAGGCCGGGCTCGCGATGCCGCGCGCCCGCGTCGAGGCCTACTCGATCCATCACCAGCACGCGATGGTCGCGTACGGCGGCATGCTCGGCTTCGGCATGCGCTCCGGGCTCGAGTTCGCGCCCGCCAAGGTCCTGCTGACGCGGCTCGCGTTCGAGTTCCCGACGCCGATGCAGCCGGTCGGCGCGGCGTCGCTCGCCGCGCACGAGACGAGCCCGCTCGCGCGCCAGCTCGTCAATCACATCCGCCACCTTGCACAGCCGCCGCTCGAACTCGTCGTGCCGGCGCCGCCGCCGGCCGCCGCGCCGCAACGCCGCCGCCGCAACTAGAAATCCTTGCGCAGCGTGATCCATATCTCGGTCGAGCTGTAGTTGGGCGAGAGGAAGTTGCTTTCGTCGCGGATGTAGAGGAACTCGGGGTTGATCGTCCACGTCGGCGCGAACTCCCAGGTCAGCCCGCCGCCGACCTCGTAGAGGTTGTCGCGCCGCTTGCCGAAGCTGATCTGGTTGCCGTCGGGGTCGAGGTTGGCGCGTGCGGTGCTGTAGCGCTCCTGCTGCCACCAGAAGAAGAGAAAGCCGCCGACGGTGTCGCTGAACGTGTAGCTGAACGACGGCGACAGGCCGAAGAAGTTGGCGTCGCCGTCGGCCCGGCCCTGCAGCGCGTTCTCGTGGCCGAGCGCGCCGGTGAGCGAGAAGCTGCCCTTGCCGTCGAACAGCGCGACCGACCAGCCCGGGTTGAACTCGAAGATGTCGCGCGTGCGCGCGCGCTCCGGGCCGTTCGGGTAGTTGCGGCGCCGGTACTCGAGGCCGAAGCTGATCTGGTTGTCGGCGTCGATCTCGCGGCGCCAACTGCCGAAGACGCCGACGTCGTTGCGGTAGTTGCCGTCGCCGCGGTAGCTGACGCGCCCGCGCAGGCCGACGGCGAAATTGTCGTCGCCGACGTTGCGGCTGACGTTGGCGTTCCAGCGCAGGTCGGAGTCGTTGCGGCGGTTGCCGGCGTCGGGGTCCTCGTGGTCGTAGTCGCGAAAGCGGTAGTCGAGCGTGCCGTTGAGCGACCAGCCGTTGTCGAGTTCGTAGTTCAAGCCGCCGCCGGCGCGAAACGAGACGAAGTTGTCGTCGGTGTCGTTGCCGCCGAAGGCGTCGGTGCCGCGCGTCGCGTTGACGCTGTAGTTGCCGAAGCCGCCGAGCAGGTAGCCGAACGAGACGAGGCGTTGGCCGCGCGCGCTCTGCGCCGCGGCGCGGGCATAGATCTCGACCTGCTGGTGCAGGTCGGGCGGCAGGTTGTCGAACCTGAGCACGGTCTCGAACTCGATCTTCGC
>JBDHSE010000448.1:0-2636 GCA_039807955.1 Ideonella sp.
GCTGGCCGAACTCGGCGTACGCGCCCTGCGCCGTACCGGTGGCGAGCACGACGTGGCGCGGCGGCGCCGGGTCGAGCGCCCAGTACGCGATCGCGAGCAGGATGATCCCGAGCAGCAGGAACGGTCCGACGGTGGCAATCAGGTCGCGCGCGGAGATGCGCGCGGAATCGGAGTCGGTGTTCTTCATCGCCCTCGATCAACGGGCAGGCTCGGCAGCCGTAGCGCCGCGCCCCCTCACCCCGGCCCTCTCCCCCGTTGGCGGGGGAGACGGAGGCATTCTTCCTCTCCCGCGAGCGGATGGAGTTCTCCCCCGCCCGCGAGCGGATGGAGTTCTCCCTCTCGCGCGAGCGGATGGAGTTCTCCCTCTCCCGCGAGCGGGAGAGGGCGGGGTGAGGGTCTTTCGGGCCGTTCCACTGTCTGTACCGAGGTTCATCGCAAACCAGGTCATCGCCTGCCCTGGCCAGCGCGAACGATAAGCGATGGCGGCGCTATCCTTTCGCACCCGTTGCGCCCGCGCCGACCCGGCTCCCTCCCGAATGACGATCTGCCGCTTGCGGCGCCGAGCGATCCTTGCCTCGCGCGCCGTCACCCTTGCCCTGACGCTCGCCGCGCTGCCGGGCGTGTCGCTTGCCCAGTCGGCGCCGGCCGGCGCGTGGGCGCGCACGAATGTCGATCTGCGCATCGGCTACGAGAACGTCAAGCTGCCGGGCGACGAGCGGATGGGCCTCGTCGGCACGAGCTACCTCGTCGAGCTGTACGAGGGCCTGTGCGTCGGGCCGGCGATCTATGGCGCCGCCAGCGGCGACCGCGGCGGGCTCTTCACGTTCGGTGTCGAGACGGCGCTGTGCATCAAGCTTGTCGGCCCGCTCGCGCTGGAGGCGGGCGTCTACGTCGGCGGCGGCGGCGGTGCCGGAGCGCCGGTCGGCGGCGGCCTGATGGTCAGGCCGCACGCCGATCTGTTGTGGGATTTCGGCGGCTACCGGCTCGGGGTCTCGATCTCGAACGTGCGCTTTCCGAGCGGCGAGATCAGCAGCACCCAGTTCGGCCTCGTGTTCGGCATGAATACCAAGTTCATCCACCTGCCGGGCGGGCGCGACGAGGTGCCGTTCGCGAGCGACATCCGCACCGGCGTCGGCTTCGACCGCATCCTCGGCGTCGGCACCTGGTATCGCCCGTCGTCGAACGTGAACGGGCGCAGCGGTGCGCCGCTGAACTCGACGATCGCCATGGCCGGCGTGCGGGTCGATCACTTCTTCACGCCCAACTTCTTCGGCGGCTTCGAGGCGAACGCGGCGGTGAGCGGCGGCGCGGCGGGCTACGCCGAGTTCCTTGGCACGCTCGGGCTGCAGTGGCCCGAGCCTTCGGGGCCGTTCACGGCCGGCGCCCGCGTCGCGCTCGGCATGGGCGGCGGCGGCGACATCCCGACCGGCGGCGGCCTGCTCGCGAAGGCGGCGCTCGATGCGACGCTGCGCCTGTCGCGCAATGCGAGCCTGAACCTCGAGGCGGGCTGGGCCGTCGCGCCGCAGGGCGACTTTCGCGCGCCGTACGGCGCGGTCGCGCTGATGTGGGACCTCGACCACTCGTTCGGCCAGCCCTCGGTCCAGACGCGCCAGGAGTTCGCCGCCGGCGTCCAGACCTACCGCGATGCGGCGCGCAAGAACGGCCCGCCGCGGTCGATCGAGGCCGTGACTTTGAAGTTCAATCGCTTCATCGGCGACACCTTCTATCTGACAGGCCAGATCCAGAGCGCTTACGCAGGCGACGCGGGCGGCTTCTCGGTCGGGCTGATCGGCGCCGGCGTGCAGTTCGCGATCGGCGAGCATGTGTTCGCCGGCGGCGAGCTGCTTGCCGGTGCCGGCGGCGGCGGTGGCGTCGACACCGGCAACGGCGCCGTCGCGCAGCCGATGGTGTACGCCGGCATCCGGCTCACGCCCGCGCTGTCGCTGCGGTTCGGCGCCGGGCGCATCTTCTCGGACGGCGAACTTGCGAGCAACGTCTTCGATCTGACGCTCGCCTACTCGTTCGGCGTCGCGAGCCGGCCTTGAGGCGCGGCGTATGCTTTGAGGCCGAGCCCAACAACGACACCGACGCGATGCGACTGCTGCTGGTCGAAGACGACCGCATGATCGGCGACAGCCTGCGCAAGGCCTTGCGCGACGACGGCTATGCGGTCGATTGGGTCTACGATGCGCGCGCCGCGAACGCGACGCTCGCCTCCGAGCGCTTCGACCTCGTGCTGCTCGACCTCGGGTTGCCCAACGCGACGCAATGGGGCGGCGGCCTGGACGTGCTGCGCGCGCTGCGCGCGCGGCGCGACACGACGCCGGTGATCGTGCTGACGGCGCGCGACACGCTGAACGAACGCGTCGCCGGGCTCGACGCCGGCGCCGACGACTACCTCGTCAAACCGTTCGAGCTCGACGAGCTGAACGCCCGCATGCGCGCCGTGCTGCGCCGCCACGCCGGGCGCGGCGAGCCGGCGATGGAGCACGCCGGCGTGCGGCTCGACCCGGCCACACGGCTCGTCACGCTCGACGGCGAGCCGGTCGCGCTCTCCGCGCGCGAGTTCGCGGTGCTCGAGGCGCTGCTCGTGCGGCCGGGCGCGATTCTGTCGCGCGCCCAGCTCGAGGACAGGC
>JBDHSE010000449.1:0-2636 GCA_039807955.1 Ideonella sp.
AGTCGCGGCGCCGATCGCCGTCGAAGGCCGGCACTGGGGCGGCCTGCGGCTCGCATTCCAGTTCTGAGCGTGGCGACGACCGCGCGCGCGGCGGCGGCGATCGCGTCGCGGCCGCATAGGAAGCGCGGCGCGACAGTCAAGGCGCCCGCCGATGCCGCCGCACCGTCGAGGTTTGCACTCCGCTGGCCGCTGCCCGCCTTGCTCGTCTGGGGGCTGTCCTGGGCCGTGCATGGCAGCCTGCTCGCATTCGGCGCCGTGCCGTGGCTCGCGATCGGCGCGGCGTCTGCCGTCGCTGCGCTGCTTGCGGTGTGCGCCGCGTCGCGCTGGCGGCAGCTGATCGTCGCCGCCGGCTACCCGTTCTCGCTCGCGGGCGTGACGTTTGCCGGCGCGCTGCCGGGCTGGGCGTGGCTCGTGCCGCTCGCGCTGCTGTTGCTCTTGTATCCGCTGCGCAGTTGGCGCGACGCGCCGTTCTTTCCGACGCCGGCCGGCGCGCTCGACGGCCTCTCGCGCGCGGCGCCGCTCGCGCCCGGCGCGCGCATCGTCGACCTGGGCTGCGGCCTCGGCGACGGTTTGCGTGCGCTGCGGCGCGCATACCCGCGGGCGGCGATCGACGGCGTCGAGTGGAGCCGGCCGCTGCAGCTTCTCTGCGCCCTGCGCTGCCGCGACGCGAACGTGTCGCGCGCCGACCTTTGGGCCGTCGACTGGTTGGACTACGACCTCGTCTACCTCTTCCAGCGCCCCGAGAGCATGGCGCGCGCGATCGGGAAGGCGCAGGCCGAACTCCGCCCCGGCGCCTGGCTCGCGAGCCTCGAGTTCGACGCGCCGGGCGTACAACCGCAAGCGGTGCTCGAAGGCGCCGACGGTCGCCGCGTCTGGCTCTACCGCGCGCCGTTCACCGAGCGCGACGCCGCGTAGCCGACGGCGCAACCGACCGCGCCGGACCGGCTGCGGCCGGCTTACGATCGGCGCCGCGATGCAGGCCGATCATCACTCACCCGGCGCGCTGCCCGAGCACGACGTTGCATGGCACGCGCTCTCCGCAGCGCAGGCGCTGCAGGCTTGCGGCGGGGATGCCGATCGAGGGCTCGATGCCGCCGCGGTCGCACAGCGCGTCGCGGCGCACGGCCGCAACGCGCTGCCCGAGCCGCCGGCGCGGCCGCTGTGGCGCATCTTCGCGCGCCAGTTCAAGAGCCCGCTGATCTACATCCTGCTCGTCGCCGCGGCGCTTTCGCTCGGACTCGGGCACCACGCCGACGCCGGCGTCATCGTCCTCGTGCTCGTCGTCAACGCGATCATCGGCGCGGCGCAGGAGGGGCGCGCCGAGCGCTCGATGGCGGCGCTGCGCGCCCTCGCCGGCGCGCACGCGAGCGTGCTGCGCGACGGCGCCGAGCAGCAGATCGATGCCCGCGAGTTGGTGCCCGGCGACATCCTGCTGCTCGCCGCGGGCGACGCGGTGGGCGCCGATGCGCGCCTGATCGAGCAGGCGCAACTGCAGGTCGCCGAAGCCGCGCTGACCGGCGAGTCAGTCCCGGTGGCGAAGGCACTGGCCGCGCTGCCCGAGGCGGCCGCGCTCGCCGACCGCTCGAACATGGTGTATTCGGGCACCTACGTCAGCGCCGGGCGGGCGCGGGCGGTCGTCGTCGCGACCGGTGTGCACACCGAACTCGGCCGGATCGCCGACCTGACGGCGCAGGCCGTCGAGCCGCCGACGCCGCTCGAGGCGCGCATCGAGCGCTTCGGGCGCTGGCTCGTCGGCGCGGCGATCGTCCTCTTCGTCGTCGTCGTGCTGCTCGGCGTGTGGCGCGGCACGCCGCTCGACGAGCTGCTGATGGTCGCGATCAGCCAGATGGTGTCGATGGTGCCCGAAGGGCTGCCGGTGGCGATGACGATCGCGCTCGCCGTCGGCATGCAGCGCATGGCGGCGCGCGGCGCGATCGTGCGGCGTCTGTCGGCGGTCGAGACGCTCGGCTCGACGACGACGATCTGCAGCGACAAGACCGGCACCCTGACGCGCAACGAGATGACGGTGACCGCGCTGTGGCTGCCCGACGGCCGCGAGATCGCGGTCGACGGCGTCGGCTATGCACCCAACGGTGCGCTGCACGACGGCGATCTGGCGCTCTCGGCCGACGATACGGCGCTCGCCGCGCTGCTGCTTGCGGCCGCGCTGTGCAACGACGCCGAGGTGCTCGCGCCGCAGGACGGATCGACCGCGTGGGGCGTGCTCGGCGACCCGACCGAAGGCGCGCTGCGGGTCGCCGCGCTGAAGGCGGGAATCGACCTCGGCCGGCTCGACGGCGAGGCACCGCGCAACGGCGAGCTGCCGTTCGATGCGCAGGCGCAGTTGATGGCGACGCGCCACCGGATGGCCGATGGTGCGCAGCAGGTCTTCGTCAAGGGCGCGCCGGGCGCGGTGCTGCGCCTGTGCCCGGCCGACGCGCCGCACGCCGCGGCAAACGCCGCCGCCAACGCGATGGCGGCGCGCGCGCTGCGCGTGCTCGCCTTCGCCGTCGTCGACGACGGCGTGCTCGACGAGCAGGCGGGATTCGGCGCGCTCGCCGGCCGCGCGCGGCTGCTCGGCCTTGCCGGGCAGATCGACCCGCCGCGCGAGGAGGCCAGGCTCGCGGTCGCCGCCT
>JBDHSE010000450.1:0-2631 GCA_039807955.1 Ideonella sp.
GCGCGCCGCAGTTCGGCCGCGCACAGTGCGACGGCGGTGTTCGCCTCGTCGAGCACGCGGCCCATCAGGATGAAGCCGTGGATCTGGCGCTCGAAGCAGACATAGGCGCAGCGGTTGCCGGCGTCGCTGAGTGCCTGCGCGTACTCGAGCCCCTCGTCGCGCAGCGGGTCGTAGCCTGCGGTCAGCACGAGCGCGGGTGGCAGGCGCGAGAGATCGGCGCGCAGCAGCGGCGAGGCGCGCGGGTCGAGCCGCGCCGCCGGGTCGGCGAGGTAGTGGCCCATGTAGTAGCGGATGCTGTCGGCCGTCAGCAGATAGCCCTGGGCGTTCGTCCGGTGCGAGGCCTGGCCGAGGCGCTGGTCGGTCGCCGGGTAGATCAGCAACTGGAACGCGAGCGGCGGGCCGCCCGCGTCGCGCGCGAGCTGGGCGACGACGGCGGCGAGGTTGCCGCCTGCGCTGTCGCCGCCGACCGCGATGCGCGCGGCGTCGATGCCGAGGCTTTCGGCGTGGCGATGGACCCAGCGCGTCGCGGCGAGGCAATCGTCGACCGCACCGGGGAAGCGGTGCTCCGGCGCGAGCCGGTAGTCGACCGCGACGACGGCGCAGCCGGCGCCGTTCGCAAGCTCGCGGCACAGCACGTCGTGGGTGTCGAGGTCGCCGATCGTCCAGCCGCCGCCGTGGAAGTAGACGAGCACCGGCAGGCGCGCCGCGGGCGCGGCGCCGAGCGGCCGGTACAGGCGCAGCGCGATGGCGCCGGCCGGGCCGTCGGCGTGCAGCGCGCGGACATCGCCGACGGCCGGCGCGTCGGGCTGGGTGAAGCCGCGCCGCTCGAGGTAGGCGCGCCGCGCCTCGGCCGGCGTCAGCGTGTGCGTCGGCGGCACGCCGCGCTCCTTCATCAGGTCGAGCAGGGCGCGGGCTTGCGGGTCCAGCATCGGGGCTCCTCGGGGTGCGGCGGTTCAGGCCGAGCATACGGGCATCGCGCCGCGCGCCCGACGACGCGGGTATCGACGCGGGTATCGTTGACGCGGGCAGGTCGAGCGTCGAGACTTCGCGCATCGCCGCCGCGCCGCGCTCGGCGCCCCGGGTTCCTCGCCATGGAGTGCACATGAAAGCCCGCCGCCCCTTGTCGTCGCTTCGCTCGCCGATCTGTGCGGCGCTCATCGCCGCACCCTGCCTTGCGTCGGCCGCGCCCGCCGCACCGCCCGGCGCCGATGTGCTTCGTGTGCAGCGCGCCGAGATCATCGACGCCAAGGGTTTCGGCAAGCCGATGCTCGCGGCGACGATCATGGTGCCGGCGGGCTGGAAGTCGCAGGGCGAGGTGCAGTGGACGCTCGGCCGCCGCTGCGGCCGTGCCTACGGCCTCGTGCTGCAGGCGCGCGCGGCCGACGGCAGCGCCGCGATCGAACTGTCGGCGCCCGAGGCCTGGGGCGCGACGAACTACGGCGCACCGGCAGGCGACTGCCCGCAGGCGGCCTTCGCCAGCGCCGGCGAGTACCTCGCGTCGTGGGTCGAGCGCCATCGGCAGGGCGCGAAGCTCGTCGAGTTCAAGCCGCGGCCCGACAAGTCGCGCGTCATCGGCGACAACCAGTCGCCCGGCAGCAGCCTGCGCGCCTGGGTCGACGGCGGCCAGGCGCTGATCTCGTATCGCGAGGGCGGGCGCGAGGTGTACGAGCTGCTCGCCACTGCCGTCATCCTCACCCACAGCCGGATGGCGATGGCCGGCGGCCCCGTGTTCGAGACGATCCAGGGCGAGGCGCGCGGCGTGCTCGGCTGGCGCACCGCCGGCGCGCCGGTGCCGCAGCGCCACTTCGACCTGATGTGGGCGACGCTGAAGACGGCGCCCGAATGGCAGGCCCGCATCGACGCCGCCGAGCGCCAGATGGCGGCCGACAACGCGGCGACGCAGGCGCGAATCTCGCAGATCCAGGCCGAGACCTCGCGCCAGACGCTCGAGCAGATGAAGCGCCGCGGCGAGATCCGCAACCAGACGATGCAGGACATCGCCGGCATGCAAAACGAGACCTGGCGCTCGACGCAGGCGAGCCAGGACCGCATGCACAAGGACAACGTGCGAACGATCCGCGAAGTCCAGGGATACCGCGACCCGCGCAGCGGCGGCGTCGTCGAGCTGCCGCAGGCCTACCAGCACGCCTGGCAGTTGCGCGACGGCAGCTACGTGCTGACCGACAACCCGAACTTCGACCCGGCGCGCGACCTGGGCATGGCCGGCGAGGAGCTCAAGCGCACGCGCGACTGAACCCGGGCCGCCTGCATCCGGCGCCGCGATAATGGCGACATGAAGACCCGCCGCCGCTCCCCGACGCTTCGCCTCGCGACGCAGACCGCCGAACTCTCGCTTGCCGCGCCGCAGGTCGTGGCGCAACGCGTCGCGCGCATGGCGCGGGCCGGCGCCGCGCCGTCGGCGGCCGACCGGCGCGAGTTCACGCGGATGGGCGCGGAGAAGGTCGCGGCGTTCTGGCAATCGTGGTTCGCAATGGGCATGGCCGCGTGGCAGCAGTCATGCACGCTCTGGGCCGGCCCCTGCGGCTGGACGGCGACGGCGTGGGCCCCGCGCGCCCGGCCCGTCGCATCCGCAATCGGCAAGGTCCCGGAGGCCGCAAGCCGCGTGCTGGC
>JBDHSE010000451.1:0-2629 GCA_039807955.1 Ideonella sp.
CGCGCGAAGACGCCGACCTGGTCGAGCGGGCGCGACTGATTCAGGATGCCGGCGCGCGAGATCAGGCCGAAGCTCGGCTTGTAGCCGTAGACGCCGCAGTACGCCGCCGGGCGGATCACGCTGCCGTTGGTTTGCGTGCCGATCGCGGCCGGCACCATGTTGGCCGCGACCGCCGCCGCCGACCCGCTCGACGAACCGCCGGGCGTGTGCGCCGGATTGCGCGGATTGCGCGTCTTGCCCGGCGCGTAGGTGGCGAATTGCGTCGTCACCGTCTTGCCGAGGATCACGGCGCCCGCCGCGCGCAGCCGCGAGACGACCGTCGCATCGCGCGTCGGCCTGCGCCCGGCGTGCAGCGCGGTGCCGTTCTCGGTCGGCATGTCGGCGGTGTCGATGATGTCCTTCAGGCCGATCGGCAGGCCATGCAGCGGGCCGATAGCGCGGCCCTCGCGGCGCGCACGATCGGCGTCCCGCGCCTGTTGCAGCGCGTACGCCGGGTCGACGAAGGCCCAGGCCTGGACGCGCTCCTCGTCGGCGCGGATGCGCGCCAAGCAGGCCAGCACCAGATCCTCGGCGCTGAAACGCCCCGCCGCCATACCGTCGAGCGCGTCGGCGGCACCGAGCGAAGCGAGGCTTTCGAAGTCGTCGGATGCGATGGTCATGTGCTCCTGCGCCGCCGCTGCGGCAGCGATCCCGGCGCCGTCGATCGGCTACGCCAGCGCGCGCCCGATCAGGATCTTCTGCACGTCGGACGTGCCCTCGTAGATCTGGCAGACGCGAACGTCGCGGTAGATGCGCTCTACCGGGAAGTCGCTCACGTAGCCGTAGCCGCCGAAGATCTGGATCGCCGCGCTGCACACGCGCTCGGCCATCTCGCTTGCGAAGAGCTTGGCCATCGCTGCCTCCTTCAGACACGGCAGCTTGGCGTCCTTCAGGCTCGCGGCGTGGTGCAGCAGCTGGCGCGCGGCCTCGATGCTCGTCGCCATCTCGCCGAGCCGGAACTGCAGCGCCTGGTGCTCGTAGATCGGCTTGCCGAACGCGACGCGCTCCTTCGCGTACGCGAGCGCCGCCTCGAACGCGGCGCGCGCCATGCCGACCGATTGCGCGGCGATGCCGATGCGCCCGCCCTCCAGGCCGGAGAGCGCGATGCGCAGGCCCTGGCCCTCGTCGCCGAGCAGGTTGGCGGCCGGCACGCGGCAGTTCTCGAACACGATCTGCGCCGTGTCGCTCGCGTGCTGGCCGAGCTTGTCCTCGAGGCGGGCGACGATGTAGCCCGGCGTCGCGGTCGGCACGATGAACGCGCTGATGCCCTTCTTGCCGGCCGCCTTGTCGGTGACCGCCATCACGATCGCGACGTCGCCGTTCTTGCCGCTCGTGATGAACTGCTTGACGCCGTTGAGCACATAGCCGTCGCCGTCCGCGTCGCTGACACGCACGGCCGTGGTCTTGAGGCCGTCGGCCTGCGAGCCGACGTGCGGCTCGGTGAGGCAGAAGGCGCCCAGCATGTCGCCGCGCGCGAGCGGCTTCAACCAGCGTTCCTTCTGCGCGTCGTTCGCCCACGCCATCATGATCGAGCACACCGGGCAGTTGGTGACGCTCACCACCGTCGACGTCGCTCCGTCGCCGGCCGCGATCTCCTCCAAGATGACGGCAAGCGCCAGGTAGTCGAGCCCGGCGCCGTCCCACTCCACGGGCACCGCGATGCCGTAGCAGCCGAGCGCGGCCAGCCCCTTCAGCGCCTCGGCCGGAAAGCGGCACTCCTTGTCCCAGCGCGCGGCGTGCGGCGCGATCTCCTGTTGCACGAAAGCGCGCACCGCATCCTGCACGGCGCGGTGGTCGTCGCTGAGCAGCATGGCGTTCCCCTTCCTCGCGTTGCCGCGCCGTGCGCCGGGCGTCAGATCATCTCGACTGCCACCGCCGTCGCTTCGCCGCCGCCGATGCACAAGGTGGCCACGCCGCGCTTTTGCTTGCGCTGCTGCAGCGCGCCGAGCAGCGTGACGATCAGCCGCGCGCCCGAAGCGCCGATCGGATGGCCGAGCGCGCAGGCGCCGCCGTGGACGTTGACGACCTCGTGCGGCAGCTTGAACTCGTCCATCGCCGCCATCGTCACCGCGGCGAAGGCTTCGTTGATCTCCCACGCATCGACCTGCTTCGCGTCCCAGCCGGCCTTCTTCAGCACTTTCTGGATCGCGCCGATCGGCGCCGTCGTGAACCAGTCGGGCGCCTGCGCATGCACCGCGTGGCCGACGATGCGCGCGATCGGCTTGGCGCCGAGTTCGCGCGCCGTGCTCTCGCGCATCAGCACGAGCGCGGCGGCGCCGTCGGAGATGCTCGATGCGTTCGCGGCGGTGATCGTGCCGTCCTTCTTGAACGCCGGCTTGAGCGTCGGGATCTTGTCGATGCGGGCCTTGAACGGCTGCTCGTCCAACTTCACGATCGTCTCGCCGCCCTTGCCGGCGACGGCGACCGGCGCCATCTCCCAGTCGAAGCTGCCGTCCTCGTTGGCCTTCTTCGCGCGCTCGGTGGACGTGATCGCGAACTGGTCCTGCGCCTCGCGCGTGAACTTGTACTTGGCGACGCACTGCTCGGCGAACACGCCCATCGCACGGCCGCGGTCGTAGGCATCTTCCAG
>JBDHSE010000452.1:0-2626 GCA_039807955.1 Ideonella sp.
GCAGCGCTTCGCGGCCTGAGCAGGCGAAGCGATCTGCCGGCGACCGCGAACAAGGCCCGCGCCAGCCCGGCGCGCCGCGCACCGCGCGTTCAGGAACGGTAGTCGGCATTGATGCGGACGTAGTCGAGGCTCAGGTCGCAGGTCCAGACCGACGCCTGTTCGTCGCCGCGGTTGAGGTTGACGCGAACGAGGATCTCGCTTTGCTTCATCACGCGCTGGCCGTCTTCCTCGCGGTAGCTCGCGAGCCGGCCGCCGCGGCGAACGACGGCGACGTCGCCGAGATCGAGGTCGATCAGCGTCTGGTCGAGGTCGGCGATGCCGGCGTAGCCGACCGCGGCGAGGATGCGGCCGAGGTTGGGATCGCTCGCGAAGAACGCCGTCTTGACGAGCGGCGAATGGGCGATCGCGTAGGCCACGAGTTTGCATTCGGCCTCGCTGCGACCGCCTTCGATCTCGATCCGGATGAACTTGCTCGCGCCCTCGCCGTCGCGAACGATGGCCTGCGCGAGTTGCTCGGCGACCTCGATCACGGCGTCGCGCAGCGCCGCGCCGTCGGCGCTGTCGAACTGCGCGACCGGCGCGTTGCCGGCGGCGCCGGTCGCGACGACGACGAACGAATCGTTGGTCGAGGTGTCGCCGTCGATCGTGATGCGGTTGAACGAGCGGTCGGCCGCCTCCTTCACGAGCGCGTCGAGCAGCGCGGCGTCGATCGCGGCGTCGGTCGCGACGAAGCCGAGCATCGTCGCCATGTTCGGGCGGATCATCCCGGCGCCCTTGCTGATGCCGCTGATGGTGACGCTGCGGCCGTCGATCTGGACCCGGCGCGACGCCGCCTTCGGCACCGTGTCGGTCGTCATGATCGCCTCGGCGGCCTGCGTCCAGTGCGCTTCGTCGAGGTCGGCGATCGCGGCCGGCAGCCCGGCGACGATGCGATCGACCGGCAGCGGCTCCATGATGACGCCGGTCGAGAACGGCAGCACCTGCTCGGGCGCGATGCCGAGCAGGCCGGCCAACGCCTGGCACGTCGCGCGCGCGTCGGCAAGGCCGGTCTCGCCGGTGCCGGCGTTCGCGTTGCCGGTGTTGACGACGAGCGCGCGCACCGCGGCGCGGCCGGCAAGGTGCTGGCGGCAGACCTGCACCGGCGCGGCGCAGAAGCGGTTTTGCGTGAAGACGGCGGCAACCTGCGAGCCGGGCGCGAGCGTCATCACCGTCAGGTCGCGCCGGCCCGCCTTCCTGATGCCGGCCATCGCGGTGCCGAGCTTGACGCCGGGCACGGCGTGGATCGATTGCGGTGACGGTGCGGAGAGGTGGACTGGCATGGCGGGCAACCCGGCGGATGATGCGATGGCATCGATTGTAGGAATCGCACCGCGTTGCGCCCGGCCCGCGCTGCGCGCGCCGCGCCAGTGTCGATCAGGGCCGGTCGTGGTTCTTCACGAGTTCGAGCGCCGGCTTGAACGCAGGATGCTCGCAACTGCCCAACCACTCGAAGATCACCATCTCCGGCGTGACGATCGTCGCGCCGGCCTGGCGCAGCCGACTCATCGCGGCGCGCTTGTCGCTTGCCCGCCGCGAGCCGCAGGCAGCCTCGACGACGCGCAGCTCGAAGCCGCGCGCGAGCAACCCGAGCGCGGTCTGCAGCAGGCAGACATGCGCCTCGCAGCCGGCGATGACGACTTCGGGCCGCGCCGCATCCGGCCGGGCTTCGAGCAGCGCGTCCGCCAGGCCGTCCTCGCAGGCGTCGAAGTGCATCTTCGAGACCGTCGCGTCGCAGCGCTCGCGCACCTGCGGCGTGTTCGGCCCGAGGCCGGACGGGTTCTGCTCGGTGCCGACGACGCGGATGCCGATCAGGCGCGCCGCATCGGCGAGCAGCACGGCCGCCGCGACAACCCGCTCGCCCTGATCGATCGCCGGCAACAGCCGCGACTGATAGTCGACGAGCACGAGCACGCTCTTGCTGCTGTCCATCTTGTGGGCCATCGCCTGCCTCCTTCCCGATCGGTCGCGCCAAGCCCTCATGGGCAAGCCACTATAGAGACTTCCACCGCCTACACTGGCACCGGCCCAACGACAGGACGCCGCGATGAACGCTCCCGAACGGATCGACGATGCGAAGCTGCCGGCCGGCGCGACGCGGATGACGAGCGCCGACTATGCCGAGTCGCTGCGGCGCCTGAAACCGGTCGTCTACGTCGACGGCCGCCTGGTCGACTCGGTCGCCGACGAGCCGCTGTTCGCGCCCGGCGTACGCGCGCTCGGCGTCAGCTACGACATGGCGCACGACGCTGCGCTGCGCCCGCTGATGCTCGCGGCGCAAAGCATTGCCGACGGCTCGCGCGCCAGCGTGCCGCGCATGCTGCACATCAACGAATCGGCCGGCGACCTGCTCAACAAGCTCGAGGCGGTGCGCGTGCTGTGCCAGGAGACGGGCTGCGCGCAGCGCTATCTGGCGCACGATGCGCTGAATGCGATCCATCAGGCGAGCGCCCGCATCGACGATGCGACCGGCAGCAGCGAGCATCGCGACCGCTTCAAGGCCTACCTCGACGACGTGCAGGCGAACGACCTCGCGCTCGGCATCGCGATGACCGACGCCAAGGGCGACCGCTCGCTGAAACCCCACCAG
>JBDHSE010000453.1:0-2624 GCA_039807955.1 Ideonella sp.
CGAACTTGGCGGCGGCCATCGTCCCCGCCCCTACTTGCGGTCGAGCGCCGCGGCCCAGGCGGCGACGTGGCGCGCCTCGCGCGGCGTGTCGGCCTGGTTGCGCGTCGGGCTGAAGAAAAGCCCCGGCGCGTGCAGCAGCTTGCTCGCCGGAAAGACGATCATCAGCAGCGCGACGAGGCCGAGGTGGACGAGCAGCACCGGGTCCGCCGGCAGCGGCTGCACATCGAAGCGCATCAGCCCGAGCATGAACGCCTTGACGGCGACGATGTCGGTATGCCGCACGAAGCGCATGCCCAGGCCGGTCAAGCCGATCGCGATCAGGAGCAGCAGGTGCAGGTGGTCCGACGGCGTCGAGATGTAGCGCACCCGATCGACGAGCCAGCGCCTGGCCCAGAGCCCGACCAGCCCGGCGACCATCGCGAAGCCGGCATACGTGCCCCAGGGCTGGATCCACGCGATCAGGTCCGCGACCGGCTGCTGGAAGTAGCGCACGTGGCGCAGCAGCACGAGCAGCAGGCCGGCGTGAAAGAGCCAGCCGAAGAGCCAGGTCCACTTGCTCGACTTGAAGAGGCTCTCGAAGAAGATGACTTCGCGCGTCATCCGCAGCGCGACGCCGGAGGCCGTGACCGGCGCCGGCGTGCCGGGGATCTTCAGCGGCGCCGGCGTGCGCGCGTAGACGCGAATCTTCGCCCCGATGCCGACGACAAGAACGAGCGTCGCGGCGTAGAACAGTGCCGCATAAGCGATCGACAACGCGGTCATGGTTTGACAACGGCGCGTGCTTGCACCGCGCGCAGTGCCCGGACACGCGCGCAGCGGCTCATCTCCGAACCCTTAGACGCAGCCCGTGGGCTTGGGCAGCCCGGCGATCTTGCACGCCTGCTTGGCCGGGCCGTAGGGGAACAGCTCGTAGAGGTACTTGCTGTTGCCCTTGTCGGGGCCGAGCTGCTTGCCGATCGCCTTCGTCAACACGCGCACCGCGGGGGCGATCTGGTACTCGTTGTAGTAGTCGCGCAGGAAGTTGACGACCTCCCAGTGGTTCGGCGACATCTCGACGTTCTCGGTCTGCGCGATCGCCTTGCCGATGTCCTCGGTCCAGTCGGCGAGGTTGACGAGATA
The DNA here is from genome assembly GCA_039807955.1 of Ideonella sp. Classification (GTDB taxonomy): domain Bacteria; phylum Pseudomonadota; class Gammaproteobacteria; order Burkholderiales; family Burkholderiaceae_C; genus CAIKUF01. The sequence goes on from JBDHSE010000453.1 coordinate 1,120, forward strand.
GCCCTCCTCGTCGGTCTCGTAGGTCGTGCCGTTGACTTCGATGCCCATGATTGCTTCTCCTTCGGCGGAAGATTGGGTTTACAGCCAGGTCTGGTTGTTCGCATGCTCGGCGACGAGGTCGACGAAGCCGGCGTAGTCGATCGCGGTCACACCGTCGATCAAGCGCGACGATACGGCACGCGCGGCGGCATCCGGTTGCAGCACGTAGACCTTATGCCGCGCGAGCGCGGCGGCGATGCCCGAGGCCTGCGCCGCGGCCGTGGTCGCGGCGTAGACGGCGTCCTCGATCAGCAGCAGTGCGGAGCCTTCCTGCGCGAGGCGCAGGCAGCTCTGCAGCGACGTGGTCTGCGCGTGCGAGCGGTTGACGATGTGGAGCATGGCGCGCTGCTTCCCGTCAGAACGAGAGGACGACGTCCTGCTCGGCCATCAGCGCCGCCATCTCGGCGCTGCCCAGCACCTCGACCGGCACGATCAAGTCGTCCTCGCTCAATCCGCGAGCCATCATCGACTCGCGCTCGACGTAGAGCTTCTCGACGTCGTAGCCTTCGAGCGCGCGATACGTCTTCGAGTGGTTCTTGATGCCTATCGCCTGCGTCTCCTGGCCCTTGACGAGTTCGTAGACGCCGTCGTCAAGGAAGACGAGGCTCACGTCCTGGTCGAAGGTCGCGGCGATCAGCACGACCTCCAGGCTTTCGAGCGCGAAGATCGTGCCGTACGGCGCGCGGCGGTTGACGAACATGAACTTCTTCATCGCGCGCTCATCGCTCCTGCATCAATCGCCGAAGGTCACAAAGCGGTCGGCCTTGATGCCGCTGTCGACGAGCTGGCCGAGGCCCGAAATGCGAAACCCGGGCGCCAGCACCTCGTCCTTGATGCCGCGGCGCAGCGCGGCGGCGACGCAGACGACGAGGTCGACGCCGTGCTCCTTGGCGAGCGTCGACCAGCGGTTGACGATGTGGCGGTCGTCCTGCGGCGGCTCGGTCAGACGCGTGCCGTTGTAGACGCCGTCGTGATAGAAGAAGACGCGCTGCACCTCGTGGCCCTTGGCGATCGCGGCGGCGGCGAACTGGTACGCCGTGTCGCTCGCCTGGTGCGTGTACGGGCCGGCGCTGACGAGCAGACCGAACTTCATGTCGTCTTGTGTGCGCTGCGGTTCAGAACCGGATGTGGGTCGACGCGTTCAGGCTCGAGCGCGAGCCGCGCCAGTCGTCGATCAGATACTTGGTGAACGGCAGGTCGCACTTCTCGAAGAAGCGCGGCCAGCCGATGCGCTCGACCCAATCCGACAGCCGCTCCCACGAGCGGGCGTCTTCCTTGTAGGCGTAGAGGATCTTCTTCACGACCGCCGACACCTCGGGCCAGCGCGGCGGGTTGTTCGGGATGCCGGCGGCGACCATCTTCATGAAGGTCGGCTTGGCGCGCGCGTTCGAGTTCTTGCCGCCGACCCAGATCGCGAACTTGGAGTGCTCGGGGTCGTTGATCTGCATCGGCGGGCACGGCGCGTA
>JBDHSE010000454.1:0-2623 GCA_039807955.1 Ideonella sp.
GTGGGCGGTGCAGGCTTCGAACCTGCGACCCCAGCAGTGTGAATGCTGTGCTCTACCCCTGAGCTAACCGCCCTGAAACCTGCCTCGCACCGGCCGGCGCGAGGCGCGAAATTATGCCATGGCGCGCCGCCAGATCGTCTTGCCGCCGCTCTCCTTGTCGAGGGCAGCGAGCACTTCCTCGTGCGCGGCGAGTTCGTCGGCGTCGGGCAGGATAACGGGCAGTTCGTAGGCGCTCAGTTCGGCGCCGTCGGTCGCGGCCGCTGCGGCATCGGCGAGCACATCGTCGATGACGAGCGACTCCTGGCCGCGCGTCATGCGGATGTAGACCTCGGCGAGCAGCCCGGCGTCGAGCAGCGCGCCGTGCAGGCTGCGCCCGCTGTTGTCGACCTCGAGGCGCTTGCACAGCGCGTCGAGCGAATTGGACTTGCCGGGAAACATCTCGCGCGCCATCAAGAGGCTGTCGGTCACGCGGGCGACGACGGTCTGCAGCTTCGGCCGGCCGATGCGGCGCAGTTCCGCGTCGAGGAAGCCGAGGTCGAAGCTCGCGTTGTGGATGATGATCTCGGCGCCGGCGAGGTAGGCGAGCAGTTCGTCGGCGATGCTCGCGAAGAGCGGCTTGTCGGCGAGGAACTCGTCGGAGAGGCCGTGAATGCGTGCCGCATCTTCGCTGCTGCGGCGTTCGGGGTTCAGATAGAAGTGCAGATCCTTGCCCGACGGCCGTCGGTTCAACATCTCGACGCAGCCGATCTCGACGATGCGGTCGCCCGATTCGGGCGAAAGGCCGGTCGTTTCGGTGTCGAGGAAGATTTGTCGCATTGCGCAGTTCGAGGTTCGGGGCCGATCAGCGTACCGGCGCGCGCCGCGCGGCCCACAGCCACATGACGATGCCGGCGACGAACATCGGCGCGCTCAGCCACTGCCCCATGCTGAGGTTGAGTGCGAGCAGGCCGAGGAAGTTGTCCGGCTCGCGAAAGTACTCGGCGATGAAGCGCAGCGCGCCGTAGCCGATCAAAAACGCGCCCGACACCTTGCCCCAGACCGGTTGCCCGCGAACGCCGAGATACGCCGCCGGCCGCCGCGCATACAGCCACAGCAAGACGAACAGCAGCAGCCCTTCGAGCAGGAACTGGTAGATCTGCGACGGATGGCGCGGGATCATCGTCCCCGACTGCGGAAAGACCATCGCCCACGGCAGCGACGGGTCGGCGGCGCGGCCCCACAGCTCGCCGTTGATGAAGTTGCCGATGCGCCCCGAGGCGAGGCCGATCGGCACGCACGGCGCGATGAGGTCGGTCGCCTCGAGGAACGACCGCCCGCGCGATCGCGCGAAGAGCGCGACGGCTGCGAACACGCCGAGCATGCCGCCGTGAAACGACATGCCGCCCTTCCAGACGGCGAACACCTCCGTCAGGTTGGCGGCGTAGTAACCCGGCTTGTAGAAGAGCACGTAGCCCAGGCGCCCGCCGATGACGACGCCGAGCACGCCGTAGAACAGCAGGTCCTCGACGTCGCGGCGCGTCCAGCCGCACTCGGCGAACGGCGAACGCCCGACGCGCACCGACGCGAGCCACATGAAGAGGCCGAACGCGACGAGATACGTCAGACCGTACCAGTGGATCGCGAGCGGCCCGATCTGGAGCGCGACCGAGTCGAACTGAGGGTGAACAAGCATGCGAAGGCAACGGGGATACGACGGGAGATGATACGGCCCGGCTATAGTTGATCCTGGTTCTCCCCGTGTTCTCAACCCTGTCGCGCGCATTGCGCGGCACCTGTAGTCTTCAACCGCCATGTCAGACAACAACAGCATCAACCGGCGCTCCCGCCACATCACCGAAGGCGTCGAGCGCGCGCCGAACCGGTCGATGTACTACGCGATGGGCTACCAGGAGGCCGACTTCAAGAAGCCGATGATCGGCGTCGCCAACAGCCACTCGACGATCACGCCGTGCAACTCGGGCATCCAGCGGATCGCCGACGCGGTCGTCGAAAGCATCGAAGCGGCCGGCGGCAACGCGCAGATCTTCGGCACGCCGACGATCAGCGACGGCATGGCGATGGGCACCGAGGGCATGAAGTACAGCCTCGTCTCGCGCGAGGTGATCGCCGATTGCGTCGAGACCTGCGTCGGCGGCCAGTGGATGGACGGCATCCTCTCGATCGGCGGCTGCGACAAGAACATGCCCGGCGCGATGATGGGCATGCTGCGCGCCAACGCGCCCGGCATCTTCGTCTACGGCGGGACGATCCTGCCCGGGCACTACAAGGGCCGCGAACTCAACATCGTCAGCGTCTTCGAGGCCGTCGGCCAGTACACCGCCGGCAAGATGGACTACCAGGACTTCTGCCAGGTCGAATGCCACGCGATTCCCGGCAACGGCTCGTGCGGCGGCATGTACACGGCGAACACGATGAGCTCGGCGTTCGAGGCGCTCGGCATGAGCCTGCCGTACTCGAGCACGATGGCCAACGTGCACGACGAGATCGTCGCCAAGGCGGCCGAGGCGGCGCGGGTGCTCGTCGAGGCCGTGCGCCGCGACCTGAAGCCGCGCGACATCGTGACGCGCAAGAGCATCGAGAACGCGGTCGCCGTGATCATGGCGATCGGCGGCTCGACGAACGC
>JBDHSE010000455.1:0-2622 GCA_039807955.1 Ideonella sp.
GCGATCCACCGCAAGCACCACGCCAAGTGCGAGACGGCGGACGACCCGCACAGCCCGGTCGCGCACGGCATCAAGACCGTGCTGCTGACCGGCAGCGAGTTGTATCGCGCCGAGTCGCAGAACCGCGAGACGCTCGCCAAGTACGGCCAGGGCACGCCCGACGACTGGCTCGAGCGCAACGTCTATGCGCGCTACACGATCCTCGGCATCTCGATCATGCTCGTCATCGACGTGGCTCTGTTCGGAGCGATCGGCGTCACCGTCTGGGCGGTGCAGATGCTGTGGATCCCGATCACCGCGGCCGGCATCATCAACGGCCTCGGCCACTGGTGGGGCTACCGCAACTTCGAGGCGCCGGATGCGTCGACCAACATCGCGCCGTGGGGCATCGTCATCGGCGGCGAAGAGCTGCACAACAACCACCACACCTACCCGACCTCGGCCAAGCTGTCGGTGAAGCCCTACGAGTTCGACATCGGCTGGGGCTACATCCGCGCGCTCGAACTGGTGGGCCTCGCGAAGGTGCGCAAGACGCCGCCGCAGTTGAAGCTCGGCGCCGTCCAGCCGGTCGCCGATTCGAAGACGCTCGAGGCCCTGATCGCGCACCGCTACGAGGTGATGGCGAGCTACGCCGCCGGGCTCAAGGCGGCGTGTGCCCGCGAGGTGAAGAAGCTCAAGGCGGCGGGCGCGACGAACGGCGCGCGGCTTGCCGAGATGCGCCTGGCGCGGCGTTGGCTGCATCGCGACGACGACCGAATTCCTGCCGCCGTGAAGGCGCAGGTCGCGCAGGTTGCCGAGGATCACGCCGAACTCGGCAAGCTCGTCGCGATGCGCGAGGAACTGCGCTCGATGTGGACGCGCACCAACGTCTCGGCCGAACAACTCGTCGCCGACCTGCAGGCCTGGTGCCACAAGGCCGAGCAAAGCGGCATTGCCGCGCTGCAGGAGTTCTCGCTGCGGCTGCGCGCGGCGCGCGTCTGACGGGGTCGGCTGCGGGAGCGCAGCGATCGCTGCGCGGTGGGTGGTGACGGTGCCGGCACGAAGGCATTGCCGATCTGATCGGCGCGGATGGAACAAGGTGCTCGCCGCGCCACCGTCGAGGCCATCCTAGCGCGCCGCACACGCACCCGGCACCCCGCAAATGGGGGATTGCGGCGCTGAGCGCGACTTACTGCGCAGCGCCAAGCACGAAGTCGAGCGCGGCCTGCCAGCGCGCCTCGTCCATCCGCACCCACCAGTCGTTGTGGCCCGCGCCTTGCATGACGAAGAGTTGGCGCGGCCCGCGCAGACCGGCGTGGAGCGCGATGCCGAGTTCGGCCGGAACGACCTCGTCGCGCTCGGCGACCGCGATCCACACCGGCTTGCCGAGATCGGCCAGATTGGCCGCGCTGTCGTAGCGCTCGCGCAGCAGCCAGCGCACCGGCAGCCAGGGATAGTGGTGCGCGGCGACATTCTCGAGCCGGTCCCACGGCGTGACGAGGATCAGCCCGGCGACGCGCTCGGGCGCCGCAGCCGTCGCCGCCGCGGCGACGCCCGATCCGAGCGATTCGCCGATCACGACCAGCGGCCCGCCCGCTTCGCCGGCCGCGAGTTCGAGCGTGCGCACCGCATCGGCGACGATCGCCGCTTCGCCGGGCGAGCCGTCGCGCGCCCCGTAGCCCGGATACTCGGCGAGGATGGTGCGAACGCCGAGGCGGGTGAGCTGCTGCGCGTACATCGCGCGCTGGCCGGCGTGGCCGGCGTTGCCGTGGAAGACGACCGCGGTGGCGCGCGCCGGGCCGTCGGGCGAGGCGGCCAGCCCGCGCGCGTCGTCGGCCGAAGGCCAGGGCGCCAGGCCGGGCGGCGCCCAGTCGGCGAGGCTCGCGCGCTGCGGGTAGTAGATCATCCGCTCCTGCCACGCGACCATCGGCCCGACGACGGCGAGCGCGGCGACTGCAGCAAGCAGCGCAGCGGCCGCCACCGCCTTCAACCGTGCCCCGCGGCGAGCAGCGCGGCGATGCCCGGATAGTTCTCGCGCGCGAGCGCGAACTTGCGCGCATGCGGCCCCCACGGCGCGCCGTCCGCGAGCGCTTGCTTGAAGCCGTCCGAGCGCTCGATCCACGCGCCGCCGATCAGCGTCACGCCGCGCGCGAAGAGCGCGTCGGGCAGGCAGCTTGCGCCGGGGCCGATCATCGCGAACGCCTTCGCGTTGGCGCACTGTTCGAGCACGGCGTCGAGCGTGTCGTTGAGCAGCACGGTGCTCGTCGACAGCACCTTGTCGCAGGCGCGCAGCTCGCGCGCATCGAGCGTGATGTGAAAGCCGTCGCGCGCGCCGGCCAGGTCCTCGCGCAGTTCGAGCACGGTGAGCCGCGCGCCGCTGGCCGTCACCTGGTTCACGAGCGGCGGGAAGTAGCCGATCATGCCGATATGCTCGCCGGCCTGTGGTGCGAGGCCGCCGATCGAATCGGCAGCCGGTGGCGGCACGAAGGCGGCGCGGTCGTACAGATGGCGCGTCAACGCATTGACGGCGGCGAAGCCGATCGTGCGCAGCGCAGGGTCGTTGCCCGCCCAGTGGCGGGCGATCGCGAGCGCGTCGGCGCCGATCAGGCCGGCACCATCGCCGCCGCGCGCGTCAATCGCCAG
>JBDHSE010000456.1:0-2619 GCA_039807955.1 Ideonella sp.
GCCGGCGCGAAGACGAAGAGGCGAAACCGCGCGTCGGCGGCTATGCAGTGGCCGAGCTGCATCGGCCGCGCGTCGGCGAGGCGCACGACGGGTGCCGAGTGAAATCGCATGCCGATGTCGAAACCGGCCGCCAGACGCTGGTGCGTCGCGGCGCCGGTCAGCGCGCCCGGCTCGTAGCGGATCGTCAGGCCGCAGGTGAACGGCAGGTTGGCGACGAACTCGCGCGCGACGCGCGGCAGGTCGCCCGCGGCGTCTTCGTCGGCGCGGGCGCCGACGACGCGCGCCCAGCGGTGGTCGAACTCGACGAGGCCCTTGGCCGCTGCGCGCCGCTCGCCCGAGTAGCTGTGCAGCAGGGCCGCCTCGGCGCGGCCGGTCAGCACGCTGATCAGTTTCCAGCCGAGGTTGAAGGTGTCGCCCATCGACACGTTCATGCCCTGGCCGGCCTTCGGGCTGTGGGTGTGGCAGGCGTCGCCGGCCAGCATCACGCGCGGCGCGCGCGCCGCGACCTCGGCCTCGGGAACGTCGTCGAACTTGTCGGTCAGGCGGTGGCCGATCTCGTAGATCGACCACCAGACGACCTCCTTCACGTCGAGCGCGAACGGGCGGAAGATGCGCTGCGCCTTGGCGATGATGTCGTTGGGCCCGAGGCCGCGTTCGGCGACGCGCTCCTCCTCGCCGAGCTGGTCGAGCTCGACGTAGAGGCGCACCAGGTGCCCGCCCTCGCGCGGCAGCACCATCAGGATGCCGTCGGCCTGCGACCGCACGAAGGACTTCATGCGCCAGTCGGGGAAGTCGGTCACCGCGAGCACGTCCATCACGCCCCAGGCCTGGTGCGCGGCGTCGCCGTGCAGCGCGCCGCCGATCGCAGCCCGCACCGCGGAGCGCGCGCCGTCGCAGCCGATGACGTAGTTGGCGCGTACGGTGGCTGTCTCGCCCTCGCGGCCGAGGGCGGTGTGCTCGAGCGTGACCGCAACCGGGTACTCGGCGGCGGCGGGGTCGATCGCGAGGCCCGCGACCTTCAGGCCGTAGTCGGGCACGAGCCGGGTCGGCGCGTTGCGCATGACGTCGAGGAACATGTCGTGCACCCGCGCCTGGTTGATCAGCACGTGCGGCATCTCGGACGTGCCGTCGGGCACGTCCTGCACGCGGGCGACGCGCACGAGCTGCGCCTGCGCGCCCGGCGCCCAGAACGTCGTCTCGTTGATCCAGACCGATTCGCGCATCACCTTTTCGGCGAAGCCGAAGGCCTGGAACATCTCCATCGTTCGCACGCTGATGCCGTCGGCCTGGCCCTTCTCCATCGGCCCGGGCTTGGGCTCGACGAGCATCGTGCGGATCGCCGGCACCCGCGCGAGTTGCGCCGCGAGGCACAGCCCAGCCGGGCCGGAGCCGGCGATCAGCACATCGACGGTCTGCGGCAGCGGGTCGCCGGCGCGGCGATGGCCCTGCGCCGCGGGCGAGATGTCGGGATCGCCGGGGTTGAAGCCGTCGATGTGGTACTGCATGGCGCCTCCTTGCCGATCCCAGGCCGGTCGTGTCGAACGAGTTGTCGAGCGAGTTGTCGAGCGAGTGGATGTTCGCTGCATCGTATGCCAAGCATGCGCCCGCCATCGAATAGACTGCACCGCACCAAGGAGGCTCCCACGTCATGCTCGACAGACGCCAGACCCTGCGCGGCCTTGCCGCCCTCGCCACCGGCCTCGCTGCCGCAGCCGCATCGGCCAAGGACCGCTGCGTCGCCTTCACGCCCGAGATGCAGCAGGCCAAGACGCCGGCCGAGGCGCTCAAACGCTTGCAGGAGGGCAACGCCCGCTTCGTCGCTGGCGAGGCGCTGCACTGCGACCTGCTCGAGCAGGTGCGCAGCACGGCGCAGCAGCAGTCGCCGTTCGCCGTCGTCCTCGGCTGCATCGACAGCCGCGTGCCGCCCGAACTGGTGTTCGACCAGAACATCGGCGACATGTTCGTCGCCCGCGTCGCCGGCAACATCGCGAGCCCCGACATGATCGGCAGCCTCGAGTTCGCGACCGCGCTCGCCGGCGCCAAGCTGATCGTCGTCCTCGGCCACAGCGAATGCGGCGCCGTCAAGGGCGCGATCGACGACGCCAAGCTCGGCAGCCTGACCGGCGTGCTCGCGCAGATCAGGCCGTCGCTGAAGGAGCTCGATTACAAGGGCGTGCCGTCGTCGAAGGACAAGGCGCTGGTGCAGCGCCTCGCCGAGCAGAACGCGAAGGACGCCGCCGCCCACCTGACCGCCCGCAGCGAGACGATGGCCAAGCTCGTCGCCGAAGGCAAGCTCAAGATCGTCTATGCGATGCACGACGTCGCGACCGGCAAGGTGAGCTGGCACGGCTGACGCGCCGCCCGCCTGTCGGCAGGCCGGACGCCGGTTCAGCGCCAGGCGATCACGAGCGGTGTCTCGCGGCTGAACATGCCGATGCACCGGCCGAGCATGCCTCGATCCTGCGCGAGCGAAGCGCGACGGTCCGGCCGCAACAAGTAAGATGCAACGTCACAACTGGCCAGCACCGCGAGGTGACGCATGAACAAGAGACCCGAGATCATCATTTCCGCGCTCGACGCCGATCGGCTCGAGGCGCTGCTCGCTTCGACGCCTAAGGG
>JBDHSE010000457.1:0-2618 GCA_039807955.1 Ideonella sp.
GCCTTGAGCCGCTCCTCGAACTCGCCGCGGTACTTGGCGCCGGCCAAGAGGCCTGCCATGTCGAGCACGAGCACGCGTTTGTCCTTCAGCGTCTCCGGCACCTCGCCGTTGACGATGCGCTGCGCCAGGCCCTCGACGATCGCCGTCTTGCCGACGCCCGGCTCGCCGATCAGCACCGGGTTGTTCTTCGTGCGGCGCGACAGCACCTGGATCGCGCGGCGGATCTCGTCGTCGCGGCCGATCACCGGGTCGAGCTTGCCGAGCCTGGCACGTTCGGTGAGGTCGATCGTGTACTTCTTCAGCGCCTCGCGCTGGCCCTCGGCCTCGGCCGAATCGACCGTCTGGCCGCCGCGCACCGCTTCGATCGCCGCCTCGAGCGCCTTCCTGGTCAGGCCGTGGCCGCGCACGATGCCGGCGAAATCGGTCTTCGCGTCGGCCAGCGCGAGCAGGAACATCTCGCTGGCGATGAACTGGTCGCCTCGCTTGCTCGCTTCCTTCTCGGCGCCCTGCAGCAGTGCGACGAGATCGCGCCCGGCCTGCACCGGCTGGCCGCCGCCCTCGACCTGCGGCAGGCCGCCCATCGCCGTCTCGATCGCCGTCTGCAGCGCCGGCAGGCGCACGCCGGCACGGCCGAGCAGCGCGCGCGGCCCGTCCTCCTGCGCAAGCATCGCCGAAAGCAGGTGCACCGGCTCGATGTACGGGTTGCCGCGCGTGACGGCGAGGCTTTGCGCCTCGACCAGCGCCTCTTGAAATCGCGTCGTGAACTTGTCCTGTCGCATCGTGAATCCCTCCAACTGTCCCTTGATATCAGGGACGATGGGGGATTTTCAAGATGCGGGATGCAGCGCCGCAGGCGCTTGCTGCGGACCGCGCGGCGTGCCGCTCAGCCGGTCGCGTTGCCGCCGGCCTCGATGCCCCAGCGCGCGAGCGCAGCGTCGTCGGCCACGCGCGCATCGACCCAGCGCGCGCCATCCGGCCCGCACTCCTTCTTCCAGAACGGCGCCTGCGTCTTCAGGTAGTCCATCAGGAACTCGCAGGCCTGGAAGGCTTCGCCGCGGTTTGCCGAGGCGACGGCGACGAGCACGATCTGATCGCGCGCGGCCAGCCGGCCGACACGGTGGATGACGCGCGCGGCGCGGATCTCGAAGCGGCGTGCCGCCTCGTCGATCATCGCGCGGATCGCGCGCTCGGTCATGCCCGGGTAGTGCTCGAGCTCGAGCGCGTCGATCTCGGCGCCGTGGCTGCGGTCGCGCACCGTGCCGACGAAGGCGACGACCGCGCCGACGCCGCCGTCGCCCGCGCGCAGCGCGGCGACTTCCTGCGACAGGTCGAAGTCTTCGGTCTGGATGGCGATGCGCGCGTCCATGTCAGTCGCTCCAACGTCCCCGGCGCGTCGCGCGACAGATGAATCGGTCGTGTGGACGGCGCATATCGGCGAAGACAACAGCGGAGCATCGACCCTCACCCCAACCCTCTCCCGCAAGCGGGAGAGGGAGCAGGCCAAACCCGTCCCCCGCCCGCAGCCGAAAGAGCAGGCCAACACCGTCCCCCGTCCGCGGCCGAGCGAGCAGGCCAACTCCCTCTCCCCTTGGGGAGAGGGCTGGGGTGAGGGGGCCCTGCCACACGCACCGACGCGGAAGGAACTGTTCGATCCGTGAGCTCATCTCGTTCGCCGCAAGTTCTCAGCCGCCGGTGACGGGCGGGAAAAACGCCAGCTCGGCGCCGTCGCCAACCTGCGCCGACTCGTCGCACAGCGTCTGGTCGAGCGCGGTGCGAACCGCCCTGCCCCGCGCGAGCAACTCGGCATGGCGCGGGCTGCGCGCGATCAGCGCGTCGCGCGCGGCGCCGACCGTCGCGCCGGCGGCGATCTGCAGCGTCTCGCCCGCGCCGAGCGCCTCGCGCAGCGACGCGAAATAGCGCACCCGGATGGTCGCCTGCACCGTCATGTCTCGAGCTCCGCCAGCGGCAGATAGCGCACCGTGTCGCCGCGCCGGATCGCCTGCCCGGGCGGGTTGTCGACGAGACCGTCGCCCCAGACGGTCGAGGTCAGCACGCCCGAGCTTTGGTTCGGGAACAGTTCCAAGCCGCCGTCGGCGTTGCGCCGCACGCGCAGGAACTCGCGGCGCTTGTCGGGTTTGGGCCAATCGAAGTCGGCGCGCGCCGCGATCGCAACCGGCGCCTTCCCCGCCCCGCCCTGCAGCCGCTGCAGCACCGGCCGCACGGCGAGGACGAAGGCGACGAAGCTCGACACCGGGTTGCCCGGCAGGCCGATGAACCAGGCATGCGAGCCGTCGGCGCGGCGCAGTTCGCCGAAGGCGAGCGGCTTGCCGGGTTTGAGCGCGACGCGCCAGAGATCGAGCCGGCCTTCGGCCTGCACCGCGGGGCGCAGATGATCCTCCTCGCCAACCGAGATGCCGCCGCAGCTGACGACGAGGTCGCAACGCTCGGCCGCGCGGCGCAGCGCCTCGCGCGTCGCGGCGAGCGAATCGGGAACGATGCCGAAGTCCTCGCAGTCGCAGCCGAACGCCTGGACGAGCGCGCGGTGCGTGAAGCGGTTCGAGTTGTAGATCGCGCCCGGCCGCAGCGGCTCGCCCGGCATCACGAGTTCGTCGCCGGTG